>NZ_JBQHTM010000068.1:0-11798 GCF_052065695.1 Intestinimonas sp. HCP28S3_D6 | reverse complement strand
CAGATAAATAATGGCTATTTTGCACTGAAATCACCTTAACCAAGCGCAAATGGCGGCTAATACATTGAGTAGAAACAGGATAAAGGCTTTTATTCAGAGGTTCCCTAGGAACAAACTCACCAAGCAGTTCGAGATTGATCCCGATCAAGCGGAAACCGTAAAAATGATTTTTGACCTCTATGATTCCGGTATGGGTGAAACCTTGGTAGCAAAAGAGCTGACCCGCCTTGGACGCAAAAACGGGGTGGGTAAGGTCAAATGGGATGCTGGGAAGGTATCAAAAATCATCAAGCGTAAAAACTATTTGGGGTACACAGTTTACTGTCAGTCCTATTCCAACAACTATTTGGAGCAAAAACGGATCAAGCGCGACGAGAGTGAGTTCGTCTATGTAAAAGGCGGTTTTCCTCAGATCATTTCAGAGGAGCAGTACGAGCGGTGTAACGCCATTCGTCGCAGCAGGACCAAACGGCTGACGGATGAAAAAGGCCGCACGCGGAGTTTTGGTGTTCAGCAGGCTCAGAATGTATGGGGCAGAAAAATGAGGTGTCGTTGCGGTTCTCCCATGCTTCGACATCGTTGGAGAACCAATAATGCAGGAAAGCCTATCTATGGATATGAATGCAAGCGACACCATGATACCCCCCGCATCCGCCTTCAGAATGAACAAGGCAATCCAACACCTATCTGTGAGATCAAGCCGGTTGGACAAAGCAAGCTGGAACTGATGGCCTCCAAAATATTTGAGAGGGTATGGGGAGACCAAAGAGAAATCGTCCTCCAGACCTGCAAAATGCTGGATGCTTGCTACAAGCCAGACGCAGATCGTCGAGCAGATTTGATGAAAGCGAAAGATGATTCTATTCAGTTGCTCCAACAACAGCTGGATGACTTGGTTGTGGTCCGTGCCCGTGGAGAGATTGAGCAGGATAAGTTCCTCCAGCGGACCATAGAAATTCAGCAGCAGATGGAGGCCCTTCGTCAGAGCAAAGCTCAAATTGCTTCAGAGGACTACAATCCCGGACGCCTGGATATGGAAGCCATTGAGGCAGCGTTGTGCGAAGCAGTTGAAATGCATGACGGTCTGGTAAGCGAGGATTTCATTGATCTCTTTGTTTCACAGGTTACACCACTGTCTGATTCCCGCTTTGCCTGGTGCTTGGACTTTTCTCCGCAGCCCACAGTTGCCTTTCTGAATTTAGCCGGTCAGAGGAAGTACACGACCTGCTCTATGGATAGCAAATTACACTTTGGTCCTTTTGCTGATGAGGAGGGGCACACCATCCCTTTTCCGGGCAGCCTGCGTCAGTGAGCTGCCCGGACAGCTCTAATTCAAAATGTACATCGTTATATACACAAGGTATGTACGGCGCAGGCCGCCATCAAGAACCCCCGCAAGTAAGGGTCCCTGCGGAGCGCATAGAATAACAGCAATCGCCCCGGCTCAACTGAGCCGGGGCGATCTTTTTGCAGTCTGCCTCCTGTTCTGCCGAGGCTTTCACCAAGGACTGGGCGGGGCGGCTCAACGCAGTCAAGCGCCAGTTCCGGCCGGCGGCCGGCAGAGGTATAAGGTTTCTTTTGCAGCAGATAAGACAGATTTTCGTTTACTTTCCAAATATTTGGCGGTATGATGATAAGGCGTAAGAAAGCTGGCGGGGCATCCGGCGGCAGAGGTGTAGAAAAGGGGAGACTGCTGTGAACAGCGGCAAGAGAGGGTCCATCAATACGGCGCTGAGCATCCTGCTGATGATCGCTTGTGTGAGCATGCTCATTTTTGGCGTGATCCTGGTGCGCACCAAGCTGCTCCAGAACACCCAGGACCTGGGCATGTCCCTGGCGGAGAGCTATGCCGCCGAGGAGGAGCTCCGCGTGGCCACCTTCCGGAATTTCCTGGACCTGGGCAGCCAGTATGTGGAGGAGATGAGCCGCGCCGGCGCGGAGACGGAGGAGCTCCAGCAGTGGCTCCACAGCTATTTCACCAAGATCACCTCCATTGTGGGCGAGAACGTCATCGACCCCTATGCCGTCATTGACGGCGCCATTGTGGCCGCCAATCCCTGGGAAGGGGATGGGGGCTATAACTATCAAAATACAAATTGGTACCGTCAGGCGCTGGAGGCCCACGGGCAGGTCATCTTTACCGACGCCTACATCGACGCCATTACCGGAAAGCCCGTCATCACGGTGGCGAGAAGGTTTCAAAGCTCCAACAATGTGTTAGCCATGGACATCTATCCTCAGAATTTCCACGAACTGGCGGGGAGCAAGAGCCTGCCCGAAAACGGCTCGGTCTACCTGTGTGACTCTAAAGGCACCCTCCTCTATGCCATCACCAAGTGGAACGTATCCGACGAGGAGCTCCAGCACTTTACCGATGAGCTGCTCCAGGGCATACAGGACGGGTCTCTGCTGGCCTACGATGCCTCCTTCCGGGACCCCGAAGGGGTGGAGCGGGGGGTCTACTACTATGAGATGAGCAACGGCTGGACCGTTATCCTCACCATTCCTTTCCAGACTGTCCTTATGGGAGAGCGCAACCTCCCCGTCATGGTGCTGGTGGTCATCTCCGCGCTGGTGATGGCGGTTATGGTGATTATGGTGCTCCGGGACTTGGTGAACAGCCGGCGCATTCAGCGGGCCGACAGCACCATTCACATCCTGGGCGATTCCTTCTATGCCATCTACCGGGTCAACTACAAAACCGGCGCCTATGAGGCTATCAAGCTCTCCCCGGACATGGTGGGCACCCTGCCGGAGACGGGAGATTACCAGAGCCTCATCGACATCATCGGCACCCTGGTGGAGCCCGACACCTTCCACGAGTTCGCCCTGGCCTTCTCCCTGGAGAGCATCCGCCAGCGGGTGGCCGCCCGGATCCCCGAATACGGTGGGGATTACCAGCGCCGCTTTGGGAAGGTCTACAAGTGGGTGAACGTCCGCACCCTCTACGACGGCGGCCGGGCCCCGGACGAGGTCATCCTCTGCTTCCGGGAGGTGGACCTGGAAAAGCGCCAGCAGCTCCAGCATATGCGCATCCTCCAGGAGGCCCTGGACACCGCCAAGAAGAGCACCAGGGCAAAAAACGCCTTCTTCTCCAACATGTCCCACGATATGCGCACCCCCCTCAACGCCATCATTGGCCTCTCCGAGCTGGCCCAGCGGGACCGGGGCGACCAGGAGAAGGTGGACGGCTACATGCGGAAGATCGAGTTCTCCGGCAAGCAGCTGCTCACCCTCATCAACGACATCCTGGAGCTCTCCCGGCTGGAGTCCGGCCGCAACACCCTGGACTGCCGGCGCTTCGATCTCCGGCAGTGTGTGGAGGATCTGACCGCCGTCTTCTACGATATGGCGGAAAAGGACGACCGGAACTTCTCGGTGAAGCTGGAGATCACCGATACCATGGTGGAGGGCGACCCCCACAAGCTGGGGCAGATCCTCAACAACCTCATCTCCAACGCCTTCAAGTACAGCCGGAACGGAGACCGGGTAGAGGTAACGGTGAAGCAGTTCCACTTCCAGCAGCACAGCAAATATCAGTTCACCGTGGAGGATACGGGCATCGGCATGTCGGAGCAGTTTTTGGAGCACATCTTTGACCCCTATACCCGGGAGACCCGGTTCACCTCCCAGACGGTCACCGGTACCGGCCTGGGCATGCCCATCGTCCAAAGCCTCGTCCAGCAGATGAGCGGCGAGATCACGGTGGAGAGCACGTTGGGGAAGGGGAGCCGCTTCACGGTGACCCTGCCCATGGAGGCCGTCCGGACGGAGGAGGGGACGGAGGAGCCGGTACTGGAGGAGGAGGCCGTGGACCTCACCGGAAAGCGGGTGCTCCTGGCCGAGGACAACGAGCTCATCATGGAGATCAGCCAGTCCATCCTCACCATGAATGGGATGGAGGTGATTCCGGCGGTAAACGGCGCCGAGGCGGTGGAGCGCTTCGCGGAAAGCCCGCCCAGCTCCATCGACGCCGTCCTCATGGATATGCAGATGCCCGAGATGGACGGCTGCCAGGCGGCCCAGGCCATCCGGTCCATGGACCGGCCCGACGCGGCCACGGTGCCCATCATCGCCGTCACCGCCAACGCCTTTGCCGAGGACATCGCCAAGACCACCGAGGCGGGCATGGACGCCCACGTCTCCAAGCCCATCGACTTCGCCGTGCTGAACCGGACCCTGGCCCGGCTTATCAACGGAGAGAAAAGGCCACAAATGCCCGGGAAGGCTTGACTTTTCCCGCCGGGGCACATAAAATGGACCACACAAACATTTTCGAGGAAAAGGATTGAGATATATGGCACAGGACAAGAAGCAGGTGGAGCAGATCACCGATATGGAGGTGGACTTCGCCCAGTGGTACACCGACGTGTGCAAGAAGGCGGAGCTCATCGACTACTCCAGCATCAAGGGCATGTTCATCTACCGCCCCTACGGCTACGCCATCTGGGAGAACATCCAGCGCATGATGGACGCCGAGTTCAAGAAGTACGGCCATGAGAACGTGTACCTGCCCGTGCTCATCCCCGAGAGCCTCCTCCAGAAGGAGAAGGACCATGTGGAGGGCTTTGCCCCCGAGTGCGCCTGGGTGACCATGGGCGGCAGCGACAAGCTGGAGGAGCGCTACTGCGTCCGCCCCACCAGCGAGACTCTGTTCTGTGAGCACTACAAGAACATCATCCACTCCTGGCGTGACCTGCCCAAGCTCTACAACCAGTGGTGCTCCGTCCTCCGCTGGGAAAAGACCTCCCGA
Source organism: Intestinimonas sp. HCP28S3_D6 (assembly GCF_052065695.1). NCBI lineage: Bacteria > Bacillati > Bacillota > Clostridia > Eubacteriales > Intestinimonas > Intestinimonas sp. HCP28S3_D6. The sequence goes on along the minus strand of NZ_JBQHTM010000068.1, from coordinate 7,045 downwards.
CCCTTCCTGCGCCACCGGGAGTTTTTGTGGCAGGAGGGCCACACCATGCACGCCACCGCCGAGGAGGCCCGTGAGGAGACCCAGCGGATGCTGAACGTCTACGCCGACTTTCTGGAGAACGTGCTGGCCATGCCCGTGGTCAAGGGCCAGAAGACCGACAAGGAGAAGTTCAACGGCGCCGAGGAGACCTACACCGTGGAGTGCATGATGCACGACAAGAAGGCCCTCCAGGCCGGCACCAGCCACTACTTCGGCGATGGCTTCGCCAAGGCCTTCGACATCACCTTCACCGGCAAGGACAACCAGCTCCACTACCCCCACCAGACCTCCTGGGGCGTGTCCACCCGCATGATCGGCGGCATCATCATGACCCACGGCGACAACAACGGCCTGGTGCTGCCCCCCCGCATCGCCCCCATCCAGGTGGTCATCATCCCCGTGGCCCAGCACAAGGAGGGCGTCCTGGAGGCCAACCGGGCCGTCATGGACCGCCTGGTCAAGGCCGGCTTCCGGGTGAAGATGGACGACTCCGACCAGTCCGCCGGCTGGAAGTTCGCCGAGTACGAGATGAAGGGCATCCCCCTCCGCCTGGAGCTGGGTCCCAAGGACATCGAGAAGAACCAGTGCGTCCTGGTCCGCCGGGACAGCGGCGAGAAGAGCTTCGTCTCCCTGGACGGCATCGAGGACACCGTGGCCGCCATGCTGGACTCCATCCACGACGGCCTCTACGCCAAGGCCAAGAAGAACCTGGAGGACAACACCTACGCCTGCTCCAGCCTGGAGGAGGTCCGGGAGAAGATGCAGGAGCGGAGCGGCTTCGCCAAGACCATGTGGTGCGGCGACGAGGCCTGTGAGATCCGCATGAAGGAGGAGGCCGGCGTCACCTCCCGCTGCATCCCCTTCGCTCAGGAGCACCTGGGCGACGTGTGCCCCATCTGCGGCAAGCCCGCCAAGCACATGGTCTACTGGGGCGTGGCGTATTAAGTTTCCTTCCCCACAAAAACCAGAATGGCCGTCCCGACGAGGGGCGGCCATTTTTGCCGTCAGGGGGAAACAGAGCGCAGCGGACTTTGCGAGGACGATGCGAGGACAAGGAAAAACCCTTGTTTTGTGCCAGAATTATGATATACTATTGGGGCGTTTACGGCCGCGCCGGGAGAGAGCGGCCCACAGAAGCCGTCTTCCGGCAGGGCGGCGGAAATAGAGTGTAATATTTAAGGAGTATGACATGATCACAGTCACCGACCTCAGCTTACAGTACAGCGGCCAGGCCCTCTTTTCCCATGTGGATTTGCAGTTCGTCAAGGGGAACTGCTATGGCATCATCGGCGCCAACGGCGCCGGCAAGTCCACCTTCTTAAAAATCCTGTCCGGGGAGCTGGAGCCCACCTCCGGCGAGGTGTCCATCCTGCCCAACACCCGCATGTCCATCCTCAAGCAGGATCAGAACGCCTACAACGCCTACACCGTCATGGATACGGTCATCATGGGCAACCAGCGCCTCTACGACATCGGCAAGGAGAAGGAGGCCCTCTACGCCAAGGAGGAGATGACCGAGGAGGACGGCATCCGGGCCTGTGAGCTGGAGGAGGAGTACGCCGAGCTGGGGGGCTGGGAGTCTGAGTCCGACGCCAGCCGCATCCTCCAGGGCCTGGGCATCCCCGTGTCCATGCACTACGACATCATGGAGAACGTGGACGGCCGTCTGAAGGTGAAGGTCCTGCTGGCCCAGGCCCTCTTCGGCAACCCCGATATCCTGATGATGGACGAGCCCACCAACAACCTGGACATCAACGCCGTGAACTGGCTGGAGGACTTTTTGCTGGACTTCGAGGGCACCGTCATCGTGGTCAGCCACGACCGCCACTTCCTCAACACCATCTGCACCCACATCGTGGACATCGACTACAACAAGATCAAGATGTACGTGGGCAACTACGACTTCTGGTATGAGTCCTCCCAGCTGGTGCAGAACCTCATCAAGAACCAGAACAAGAAGAACGAGGAGAAGATCAAGGAATTGCAGGAGTTCATCTCCCGCTTCTCCGCCAACAAGTCCAAGTCCAAGCAGGCCACCGCCAGAAGAAAACTGCTGGATAAGCTCACCGTGGAGGAGATGCCCGCCTCCTCCCGCCGCTACCCCTGGGTGTCCTTCTCCCCCGACCGTGAGGTGGGCAAGGATATTCTCTTCGTCACTGAGGTCTCCAAGACCGTGGACGGGATCAAGCTGCTGGACAAGGTAAGCTTCACCGTCAACCACGGCGACAAGATCGCCTTCGTGGGCGAGAACGAGAACGCCCACACCGCCCTCTTCAAGATCCTCACCGGCGAGTGGGAGCCCGACGAGGGTACCGTGAAGTGGGGCCAGACCGCCACCTATTCCTACTTCCCCAAGGACAACACCGAGTTCTTCAAGGACAACGACGACAACCTGGTGGAGTGGCTCCGCCAGTTCTCCTCCGACCCCCACGAGGCCTATCTCCGGGGTTTCCTGGGCCGGATGCTCTTCTCCGGCGACGACGTCTACAAGCAGGTCAAGGTCCTCTCCGGCGGTGAGAAGGTGCGGTGCATGCTTTCCCGGATGATGCTCTCCGGCGCCAACGTGCTGCTGCTGGACCAGCCCACCAACCACCTGGACCTGGAGTCCATCGCCGCCGTCAACAACGGCCTGGAGGCGGTGAAGTGCAACGTGCTCTTCTCCTCCCACGACCACCAGCTGGTCCAGACCGTGGCCAACCGCATTTTCGACTTCACCCCCGACGGCAAGCTGGTGGACCGCCAGATGACCTATGACGAGTACCTGGAGCGCATGGCCCAGGAGAGCGCTCAGGGGTAAGAATATTTCCCGTTTGCAGGGGCGGCCTGTGGCCGCCCGTCAGTGGTCCCCTACCCTCCGGGCACCGGCGGCGTTACGAAGTAAGCCGACGGTGCAAGCAGCGCAGCGATAGAACAGCCCCGGGGGGTACATCCAATAGGGGGGCCGCGGCCCCCCTATGTTTGGTCGTTTTAAGGGGAGGATTGTCAAGGAGGGGGAAATCGAAATCCCCCTCCTTGACTGACTCTTTCGCCCCTTTCTGGTCATTCAGAAAGGGGCCCGCCGGAGGCCGTGTTCCATTGAAAATATCAGAGGAATGATTTTCTTCTAAACAAAAACGATTTATAATTGTATTGTTGTCTGCCCTGCCCGGGGCGTTCCTTTCTTCTTGTGCAGAAAGGAACCAAAGACACCCCAGAGAGGGGGGATTCCGATTTCCCCCCTCTCTGGACTCTCCCCCTTGAAACGGCCAAGCACAGGGGGGAGCTGCGGCTCCCCCCTATTGGAAGTACCCCCCAGGCTGCTCTGCTGTTAGGTTGCTTGCGTCCCGGGTTTACTCCGTAACGCCCGTGCCGCCCCACACGTAGCCCTCACCGCGCAGCTCCTCCATGAGGGCGGCGCCCAGGCAGAAGCCCCGGCGAAAGGCCTCGTTGGTATAGCAGTCCTGGAGCCGGCCCAGAGCCGACCAGAACTCGTCCAGAAAGCCGTCGGACAGGGCCTCCGCCACCTTCCGGCAGTAGGGGTCCAGGGCTTTTCGGGCTGTCTCCTCCCCAGGATAGGGTGGGTGGGGCGTACTGGCTTCATTGATGAAATCAAGGACAGAGTTCAAATCTCTCACCTCGAATACGTAGTTTTGCTACGTATTCATTATACGAAGAAATCATTCGTTTGTCAAGAGGGGGATACTATGGTCCCATTTTCTGACCGCCTTCGGGAAGTACGGAATGCCCGGGGCAAAAAGCAGTGGGAGGCCGCCGATACCTGCGGAGTCGCGCTGCGGACCTATCAGCTCTATGAGCAGGGGAAAAACGAACCGAACATTGCAAAGCTTATCGCGCTGGCGGATTTTTTTGACGTATCGCTGGATTATCTGCTGGGGCGTACTGACACGGACCCAAAATTGTGATATACTACCATCGTATGTACTTTCTTCAGGGCGGCAGCGCCGTGATGGGAGTACCATTTCCAAGGACCCTATTTGAGAGGACTGTAGCGCATGCGCAAAGAACTGATCCTGCCGGTGACCGCCATCGTGGGCGGCGCCATCGGCTTTTTTCTGCGGCGGCAGGAGCTCCTCACCGCCTTTGAGCCGGACACCGGCCTCCCCATTGAGGGTATGACGGTGACCTGGGCCCTCATCGCCCTCTCGGTGGTGGTGGCCGCCGCGGTGCTTCTGCTGTGTCTGGGCACCGGCAAGGGCTTTCAGGGCGGCTACGACGAGGCCTTCCAGGCCAGGGACGCCGCCCCCTACATGATGGGCATGACGGCGGGGGCCTTCCTCACCGCCGCCGCCGGCGTCCTGCTCCTCCTCCAACTCCCCGGACTCTACGCCCAGGCCTCCCTGGAGACCGGCGGCTTCCCCATGTTCAGCCTGGTGCCCAAGGTGCTCCTGGCCGTCCTCTGCCTGGCCTCCGCCTGGTCCATGCTCATGCTGGGCAAGAACAACTACCGGGGCGAGGGTCAGGGCAAGTACAGCGCCTGGCTCCTCATCCCCGCCTATACCTGCTGCATGTGGCTCATCGTCTCCTACCAGGAGCACAGCGGCGACCCCATCATCCTGGACTACGTCTATCAGCTCTTCGCCGTCATCGCGGCGGTGCTGGGCTGCTACTTCCTCTCCGGCTTCGGCTTCGGCCGGGGCCGGCCGGCCGCCGCCGCCTTCTTCTCCGCGGAGGCCATGTACTTCGCCCTGGTCACCCTGGCCGACACCCATGAGCCGGCCTTCCTGCTTCTGTACGCCGGGTGCTTCTTCTATTTCGCCGCCTCCTCTGTGGCCCTGCTCCACAACCTGGGCCGTCCCCTGGGGCCGCGAATGCCGGGGGGCAAGCGTCTGAGCACACAGCAGAATACAAATAGGGAGGAAAGACCCCATGAAGGATAAGTTCTATATCACGACCCCCATCTACTACCCCTCGGACAAGCTCCACATCGGCCACACCTACTGCACCGTGGCCACCGACGCCATGGCCCGCTACAAGCGTCTCCAGGGCTACGACGTCATGTTCCTCACCGGCACCGACGAGCACGGCCAGAAGATCGAGGACAAGGCCAAGGACGCCGGCGTCACCCCCAAGCAGTTCGTGGACAACATCGTGGAGGGCAAGGGCGGCATCCTGGACCTGTGGAAGCTCATGAACATCTCCAACGACCGCTTCATCCGCACCACCGACGACTACCACGAGGCGGCTGTGCAGAAAATCTTCAAGCAGCTCTATGAGCAGGGGGACATCTACAAGGGCAAGTATGTGGGCAAGTACTGCAAGCCCTGCGAGTCCTTCTGGACCGAGACCCAGCTGGTGGACGGCAAGTGCCCCGACTGCGGCCGTGAGGTCCAGGACGCCGAGGAGGAGGCCTACTTCTTCCGCCTCTCCAAGTACGCTGACCGCATCCTGGACCTGCTGGAGAACACCGACTTCCTGGAGCCCCGGAGCCGGGTCAACGAGATGGTCAACAACTTCATCAAGCCCGGCCTGGAGGACCTGTGCGTCTCCCGGACCAGCTTCACCTGGGGCGTCCCCGTGGACTTCGACCCCGGCCACGTGGTCTACGTGTGGATCGACGCCCTCTCCAACTATATCACCGCCCTGGGCTACGGCAACGACAAGTACCACGACTACGACAAGTACTGGCCCGCCGACGTCCACTTTGTGGGCAAGGAGATCGTCCGCTTCCACTCCATCATCTGGCCCGCCATCCTCATGGCCCTGAATCTCCCCCTGCCCAAGAAGGTCTACGGCCACGGCTGGCTCCTCCTGGAGGGCGGCAAGATGTCCAAATCCAAGGGCAACGTGGTGGACCCCGTCATCCTGGCCCAGCGCTACGGCGTGGACGCCCTGCGCTACTTCCTCCTCCGGGAGTTCCCCTTCGGCTCCGACGGCAACTTCTCCAACGAGGCCCTCATCTCCCGCATCAACGTGGACCTGGCCAACGACCTGGGCAACCTGGTGAGCCGCACCGTGTCCATGGCGGGCAAGTACTTCGAGGGGGGCAAGCTCCCCACCGAGCAGGCTGAGGGTCCCGAGGACGCCGAGCTGATCGCCCTGGCCTCCGGCCTCCGGGACAAGTACGAGGCCCACATGGAGAAGTACGCCTTCCAGGACGCCCTGATGGACGTCTTTGCCCTCATCTCCTGGGCCAACAAGTATATCGACGAGACCAAGCCCTGGGTCCTGGGCAAGGACGAGAACCAGAAGGCCCGTCTGGCCCGGGTCATGTATAACCTGCTGGAGAGCATCCGCATCGCCGCCGTTCTCCTCACCCCCTTCATCCCCGACACGGTGGAGAAGATCTTCGCCCAGATCGGCGCCGGTGAGAACGGCCGCACCTGGGAGAGCGCCGCCACCTTCGGCGTGCTGCCCGCCGACGTCACCATCCACCGTGGGGAGAATCTCTTCCCCCGCATCGACATGGAGAAGGAGCTGAAGGAGTTGGAGAGCCTGGAGAAGAAGCCCGAGGCGCCCAAGGCCGCCGAAGCCCCCAAGGCCGAGGCCGCCAAGGCGGAGAAGCCCGCCGAGCCCGAGTATATCACCATTGACGATTTCGCCAAGGTGAAGTTCGTCACCGCCAAGGTCCTGGCCTGCGAGGCCGTGCCCAAGTCCGCCAAGCTGCTGCGGTTCACCCTGGACTGCGGCGAGGAGTTCCCCCGGCAGATCCTCTCCGGCATCCACGAGTGGTATGAGCCCGAGGACCTGGTGGGCAAGACCGTGGTGGCCTGCACCAACCTCAAGCCCCGGAAGATGATGGGCATCATGTCCAACGGCATGCTCATCTCCGCCGTCAAGGAGGAGCCCGACGGCTCCGAGAAGCTCCACCTCCTCATGCTGGACGACAAGGTCCCCGCCGGTTACGGCCTGTGCTGATTCTTTTTCTTGTAAGAAAAAGAATCAAAAAGAACTTTGGTATCGCTCCCATTGTGATCACAGGACCGGCGCTTTCGCCCGGTAACGATGGGTCGATCAAATAGGAGACGCCAAGCGGGGGCGGCGCCCCGCCCCCCCCCCCCTTTTTTTT
>NZ_JBQHTM010000067.1:0-12275 GCF_052065695.1 Intestinimonas sp. HCP28S3_D6 | reverse complement strand
GGGGGGGGGGGGGGGGCCCCCCCCCCCCCCGAACCTCTTGTACCGCGTTGAACTTTATGAAATGGAGACGTATGCCAATGTCTACGAAATATACCAAAAAAGAGCTGGAGGAGCAGATTGTCGGCAAGCTCCGCCGGAATTTTGGGCGTGAAGTGGAGGAGGCTACCTCTGTCCACATGTTCCGGGCCTGCGCCCTGGTGCTGCGGGACATCATGTCCGCCCGGGAGCTGGCCACCCAGAGCCGCATCCGGGACAGCCACGCCCGCCAGGTCCACTACCTGTCCCTGGAGTTCCTCATGGGCCGCTCCCTGGAGAAGAACGCCTACAACCTGGGCGTCCTGCCCCAGCTGAAGGAGGCCATCGAGGACCTGGGCTTCTCCGCCCCCAACCTCTTTGAGGTGGAGCCCGACGCCGGCCTGGGCAACGGCGGCCTGGGCCGTCTGGCCGCCTGCTACCTGGAGTCCATGACCACCCTGGAGATCCCCGCCACCGGCTACTCCATCTGCTACGAGCTGGGTCTCTTCAAGCAGAAGATCGTGGACGGCCAGCAGGTGGAGCTGCCCGACAACTGGCTGGACATCTCCGACTGCTGGCTCATCCCCAAGATGGATGAGACCGAGAAGGTCCACTTCGGCGGCACCGTGAAGGACGTGTGGGGCCCCGACGGCAGCCACTCCGTGGTCTACGAGGGCGGCAACGACGTGCTGGCCGTGCCCAAGGACATGGAGATCGCCGGCTACGGCACCGACCACGTCAATGTCCTTCGGCTGTGGGACGCCAAGAGCCCCACCCCCCTGGACATGTCCCTCTTCTCCCGGGGCGAGTACCTGAAGGCCACCGAGCAGAAGGCCATGGCCGAGTCCATCGCCAAGGTCCTCTACCCCGAGGACAACCACTACGAAGGCAAGTCCCTGCGCCTGAAACAGCAGTATTTCTTCGTCTCCGCCACCGTGCAGTCCATCTGCCGGCAGCACAAGGCGGAGTACGGCACCCTGCGCAACTTCCACCAGAAGCACGTTATCCAGATCAACGACACCCACCCCACCCTGGTCATCCCCGAGCTCATGCGCATCCTGCTGGATGAGGAGGGCTACACCTGGGACGAGGCCTGGCACATCGTCACCAACACCGTGGCCTACACCAACCACACCATCATGGTGGAGGCCCTGGAGCGCTGGCCCCAGCAGCTCATCGAGTCCCTGCTGCCCCGGATCTGGCAGATCCTGGTGGAGATCAGCAACCGCTATCAGGCCCAGCTCAACGAGTACTTCCACGGCGACCAGTCCAAGGTGCGGGATCAGGCCATCATCTGGGGCGGCGAGGTCCGCATGGCCAACCTGTGCGTGTGCGCCTGCTTCGCGGTGAACGGCGTGTCCGCCCTCCACTCCGAGATCCTCAAGCGTGAGACCTTCCACGACGTGTATGTCCGCACCCCGGAGAAGTTCAAGAACGTGACCAACGGCATCGACCACCGCCGCTGGCTCAGCGAGATCAATCCCAAGCTGGACGCCCTCATCCAGGACTGCGGCGGCAAGGGCTACCAGCTCCACCCCGAGCAGCTGGAGTGCCTGCTCAAGCACCAGGACGACGCCTCCGTGCTGGAGCGGCTGGCCGCCATCAAGGCCGAGAACAAGCGGAATTTCGCCGCCTACGTGGCCCGGGAGTCCGGCGTGGTGCTCAACACCGACGCCATGTTCGACGTGCAGGTCAAGCGCCTCCACGAGTACAAGCGCCAGCTCCTCAACGTGATGCACATCACCTACCTCTACCAGCAGCTCAAAAACGACGCCCACTTCGACTTCACCCCCCGGACCTACCTCTTCGGCGCCAAGGCCGCCCCCGGCTACTCCGTGGCCAAGGACATCATCCACCTCATCAACTCCCTGGCCCAGGCCGTCAACAGCGACCCCGCCTGCAAGGACCGGCTCCAGGTGGTCTTTTTGGAGAACTACCGGGTGAGCCTGGCCGAGAAGCTCATGCCCGCCAGCGAGCTCTCCGAGCAGATCTCCACCGCCGGCAAGGAGGCCAGCGGCACCGGCAACATGAAGTTCATGATGAACGGCGCCCTCACCATCGGCACCCTGGACGGCGCCAACGTGGAGATGCATCAGCAGGTGGGCGACGAAAACATCTTCCTCTTCGGCCTGAAGGCCCACGAGGTGGCCGAAAAGAAGAGCAAAGGCTACCGCGCCTACGAGTACTACATGCGCGACGGCCTCCTGAAGTCCGTGCTGGACCAGATCACCCAGGGCTTCGGCGACGGGGTGAGCTACTCCGACATCACCAACCGGCTCCTCTTCGGCGCCAACGGCGGTATGGCCGACGAGTATATGCTCCTGGCCGACTTCGAGAGCTACCGGGAGGCCCATGAGCGGACCGGCCGGACCTATCTGGACCCCAAGCAGTGGAACAAGATGGCCCTCATCAACATTGCCAAGTCCGGCATCTTTGCCGCCGACCGCTCCATCCGGGACTACGCCCGGGACATCTGGAAGGTGCCCGCCAAGCAGGGCTGAGTATGTTCCGATGAACACAAGAAAAAAGCGTGTGGACCAGTGTCCACACGCTTTTTTATTTTCCTCTCCGCTGTGCCAGGGCGCGGAAGAGGCCCTGGGGCAGCTCAAAGACCAGCAGGATGCCCAACACGATGGCCACCGCCGCCTTCAGGGTGGAAAAGCCCTTCCGGGCGGCCAGGTCCAGCTGGTCGGTGACCACATAATAGGCCGTCCAGTAGATGCCGGCGCCGGGCACCAGGGGAAAAATACCGGGGATGAGGAAGAGGGTGACGGGGCACCGGCGGCGCACCGCTGAGTACCGGGAGCAGAACACCACCAGGGCAGTGGCGGCGAAGATGGAGACGATGGTACCCAGCCCCAGCCGGTCCAGGGCCAGGTAGCACAGCCACCCCAGGCCGCCGATGACGCCGCAGCGGAGGTAGCAGTTGGGGGGTACGCTGAAGAGAAGGGCGAAGGCGGCGGTACCCACCGCCGCCGAGAGGACCTGGGCGATCCATTCCAGCACGGCCGTCACCCCCTTACAGCCCTGTGAGGGCGTGGTAGGCGGCCATGACGGTCCCCACCCCGAAGGCGATGCAGAAGGTGACCAGCAGCACGTCCAGCAGCCGCACCGACCCGGCGATGTAGTCCTCGTCGGCGATGTCCCGGATGCCGTTGGTGAAGGCCACCCCGGGCACCAGGGGGATGATGGACCCGATGATCATCATGTCCAGGTGATGGCCCAGTCCGGCGCCGTAGAGGAGGACGCAGATCAGGGTCACCAGGGCGCCGCCGGTGATGTTGGAGGCGATCTTGGAGAGCCGCCCCTTTACCACAAAGAGGAGGTAGAGATAGAGGAGGAGGCCGGCAGCCGCCGCCGTCAGGGCGTCGGCCCAGTCCCCGCCGAAGAGGACGCAGAAGCAGCCGCTGCCCACCCCCGAGGCCAGGACCTGGAGCCATGCGGGCAGACGGGGCATGGCCCGGATGGCCTTGAGCCGCTCCATGGCCTCCTCTGGGGTATGGAGTCCCTGCTCGATCTCCCGGGAGAGCTGGTTCACGGCGCTCACCCGGTCCAGCCGGGCGCCCACCAGGGGGATGTGCTTGACCCGGGCGAAGGTCTTGCGGCCCTCCCCCTCGGAGGTGAGGAAGATGCCGCTGCTGAGAACGAAGGCCTCCGCCTCCTCCACACCGTAGGCCGCCGCGATGCGGTAGATGGTGTCCTCCACCCGGAAGATCTCAGCGCCGCTCTCCAGTAAAATCTCCCCCGCCAGAGCCGCCGCGTCCAGCACCAGGCGGTCGTCTCGCTCCTTCATGGTGTTCCTCCCTTACGCCGAAAAAACCGGAGACGCTGTTGGGGCGTCTCCGGTTTTCGGTTCTATATCCCGAGCCTTAAAGGGGTTTAAACATGGCCTTGTCCATGCCGCACAGGGGGCAGGTCCACAGGCTGGGCACGTCGGCAAAGGCAGTGCCGGGGGCCACACCGTGGTCGGGGTCACCGGCGGCGGGATCGTAGATGTAGCCGCACAGCTTGCAGATGTACTTCTGGCTCTTGGCGGGGGCGGCAGGGGCGGGGTCCTTCACCAGGGCGGCCACGGACCGAGCCCAGGCGGCCACGGCGGCCAGGTCGTCCTCGGTGGGGGTGAAGCAGACCTTGAAGGGGGCCTCGGGCAAGGCGAACTTCAGCTGTTTGAGCTGCTCGTGGACCATGCCGGCGGCCTCGCCGGTCCAGCCGAAGGAGCCGAAGGCACCGGCGGCCCGGCCCCGGGTGTTGATGGCGTCCACGGCGTGGACGGCGTTCCAGATGGCCTCGGGGGCGGAGCGGTTGATGGTGGGGGCGCCGAAGAGGACAATGTCGCAGCCGTTCACCAGACCGGCCACGTCGGCGCCCTGGGGGTCCACCAGGTCCACGGTGGTGACCTGGCAGCCGTCATCGGCGAGGGCCTGGGCGGCGGCCTTGGCCAGGGAGGCGGTGCAGCCATAGGCGGAGCAGTAGAGCACCGCGGCGGTCTTCACGGCGGGCCGGGGGGCGGGGGTGGCCCACTGGCGGTAGCACTCCTTCACCTGCTCCAGGGTGGCGGTGGTGAGGCAGGGACCGTGGCTGGTGCACACCAGCTCGGCCTCGGCGGGCATCTTGTCCAGGCCGTCCAGCACGGCGGGCTTGAAGGGCCCGAAGATGCAGTCAAAGTAGTAGCGCAGCTCTCCCTCATAGGCCCGGCGGTAGACGGCGTGGATGCCGGTGTCCACCATGGAGGGCTCACAGAAGTGGGCACCCAGGAAGTCGCAGGTGAAGAGGGTCTTGTCCGCCTCGTCCCAGGTGAACATGGAGTCAGGCCAGTGGAGCAGGGGGGCAGAGATGAAGGTGAGGGTCTTGCCACCCAGGTCCAGGGTATCCCCGTTCTTCACCACCCGGCAGGGGAACTCCTCGTTGGAGATGGCGCTCAGGAACTTTTTGGCCGAGGCGGAGCACAGCACCGTCAGGTTGGGGCAGCGGTCCAGCAGGGCACGGACACCGCCGGAGTGGTCGGGCTCGGTGTGGTTCATGATGAGATAGTCCACCTTCTCGATGGGCATGACCTCCTCTACGTTCCGCACCAGCTCGTCGAAGTAGTCCTTGTGGACGGCCTCGATGAGGGCGGTCTTTTCCCCGCCGGTGACCAGATAGGCGTTGTAGGTGGTGCCATACTTGGACTCCATCACAATGTCGAACACCCGCAGGGCGGGGTTCTGGATACCCACAGACCAAATGTTTTCCCGGAGCTTGATTGCGCTCATGTATGTCCTTCCTTTCCCGGGCGGGGGCGGCCCGCCCTGTAAATCCTTGTAATTTCGTCGGAATTTAGTATATCTTCCCTGAGCCGGTCTGTCAACCGTTATCCCACCGCAAATCCACCAAAAACCCGCCCTTTACCGGCCCCATTCCGCCACCTCTTGACGGTTTTCCCCAGCGGCGGTAGAATATTGTTTATCTGCGGGCCGGACACACCGTTTTCCGGCCCGAAAACCATTCATTTGGGGACATGAGAAGGAGCGCAGGAGCACATGATCTATCTGGACAACGCGGCCACCACCAAGGTGTGCCCGGAGGCGGCCCGGGCTGCCATGGCCGTTATGACGGAGGGCTTTGGGAACCCCTCCTCCCGATACGCCCACGGCGCGGCGGCGGCAGAGCGGCTTCAGGCCGACCGGGCCGTGGTGGCGGCGGCGGTGGGCTGCCTGCCGGAGGAGCTCTTCTTCACCTCCTGCGGCACCGAAGGGGACAATTGGGCCATCCGGGCCGCCGTGGAGTACGGCAAGCGAAAGGGCCGCCACATCATCACCACCGCCATCGAGCACTCCGCTGTGTTGGAGCCCATCCGGGCCCTGGCCAATCAGGGCTATGAGGTGACCTACCTGCGCCCCGACCGGTGGGGCCGCATCGACCCCCAGGACCTGACTGCCGCCCTGCGGCCGGACACGGTGCTGGTGTCCATGATGCTGGTGAACAACGAGCTTGGCACCATCCTTCCGGTGAAGGAGGCTGCGGAGGCCATCCGGGCTACCGGCTCCCCCGCCCTCCTTCACACCGACGCCGTCCAGGCCTTTCTGAAGGTGCCCTTCACCCCCAAGGACCTGGGGGTGGACCTGCTCACCATCAGCGGCCATAAGGTCCGTGCCCCCAAGGGCATCGGCGCCCAATATATTCGCAAGGACCTGAAGCTGAAGCCGCTTCTGCTAGGCGGCGGGCAGGAGAGCGGCATGCGCCCCGGCACCGAGCCCACCGCCCAGATCGCCGCCCTGGCCGCCGCCTGCCAGGCCTGGATGGACCACCGGGAGGCATATACAAAGCGGATCGAAGATACCAAAAATCACTTTTTGGACTCCTTTGCCGCCGCCCTGCCCCAGGGCGTGGTGGTGAGTCCCGGGGACGCCCCCCACATCTGTGCCGTCTCTCTGCCGGGCTACCCCAGCGAGATGCTGGTGCGAGAGCTCAGCGACCGGGGCATCTGCGTCTCCTCCGGCTCGGCCTGCCACCGGGGCAAGCCTAGCCATGTCTTTGCCGCCACCGGCCGCCCCAAGGTGGAGCTGCTGGGGGCGCTGCGGGTGTCCTTCTCCCCGGAGAGCACCTCCGAGGAGGCCGACGCCCTGGTCCGGGCCCTGGTGGAGATCACCTCCGCCCGGGTCTCCGCCCGGTAAGGCCGTGCTGGCCCATATGCGGCGGGGCAGGGCCTTTTACCGGGACGTGGTGACCCTGGCCCTGCCCATCGTGGCCCAAAACCTCATCACCACCTCCCTGGGGCTGGTAGACACCTTTATGGTGGGCGCCCTGGGGGAGGCCCCTCTGGCGGCGGTGACCCTGGCCAACATCCCCGTCTTTGTGATCCAGCTGGTGATCTTCGGCCTCCAGAGCGGCTCCTCCGTCCTCATCAGCCAGTACTGGGGCAAGGGGGACACCGACAGCATCAACCGGGTCCTGGGCGTGGGCTGCTATGTGGCCGGCGCCATTTCGGTCCTCTTCGCCCTGGCCATGAGCGTCTTTCCGACACAGCTCATGGGGCTGCTCACCAACGACCCCGCCCTGGCCGCTATGGCGGCGGACTACGCCCGCATTGTGGGGCCCTCCTACATCCTCAACAGCATCACCGGCGTCTATGTGGGGGCCCACAGGAGCATGGAGCACCCCCGGCTGGGGCTCATCATCTTTTCCATCTCCATGTGTACCAACACCTTCCTCAACTGGGTCCTCATCTTCGGTAACCTGGGCGCTCCCCAGCTAGGGGTTACCGGTGCCGCCACGGCCACCCTTCTCTCCCGGGTGGTGGAGTTCCTGGTCATGGCGGTGTACGCCCTCACCAACCGCCGCTTCCGCCTGCGGCCGGGTCTGGCCCTCCGTCCGGGCACCGAGCTGCTGTGGCGCTTCCTGCGCTACTCCGGCCCGGTGGTGGTCAACGAGACCCTCTGGGGCCTGGGCACCTCCCTTTATAAGGTGGTCATGGGTCACATGGAGGGGAGCACCGAGATCCTGGCCGCCCGGGCCCTGGCCGGCAACATCGAGGACATCTGCACCGTGGTCATCTTCGCCATCAGCGGCACCACCGCCATCATCGTGGGCCGGGAGATCGGCGCCGGCCGGGGAAAGGAGCCGGTCTACCAGGTGGGGGCCGCCATGGACACTCTGGCACTGCTGGCCGGGGGCGTCATCGGCCTTGGACTGGCGGCGGCGGCCTGGTGGGTGCTGCCCTGGGCGGTCTACCCCCGCTTCCACCTCTCCGACACCGCCGCCCGGACCGCCACCATGATGCTCACCTTCACCGGCGTCTTTTTGGCCCTCCGGGCCTTTAACAGCAACAACACCGTGGGGGTCCTCCGGGGCGGCGGCGACGTCCGTGCCGCCATGCGCATCGACATCCTCCCCCTCTGGTGCGTGGCCCTGCCCCTGGCCGCTCTCTTCGGCCTGGTCCTCCAGTGGGGCATCTTCTGGGTCTACGTGGGCATCACCATGGAGCAGGTCACCAAATTCGGCACCGGTGTGCGCCGCTTCCGCTCCCGGGTGTGGATCAACGACATTACCCGGGCCTGAGGGAACCCATTCCGGGTTGAAAAAAGCACACCGGACTGCTATAATAATCTCTGTTGGACCATGGTCCCTCAGCTGATTTACGGGACATTTGTCCAATTATTTTATTTAAGGCAATACCGCATAATGCAAGATATGCCAAAATATGATATACTATCCACATGAATAAGCAAATGAGTCTGTCCGCTCTAAGCGATGAGCTTGCACAGGTGCGGACGAAGAAAAAAGAATTTCTTGCGCAGATAGAGCGCATCGTTCCGTGGGGAGAGTGGATTGCCCTCATCAAGCCGTACTATTACAAAGGAGAGCGCGGCAATAAGCCCTATGATCTGGAACGGATGCTGAGAATCTATCTGATTCAGAACCTGTACGACCTCTCCGACATGGCAACCGTGGCGGAGGTTATAGACAGTCGCGCATTTTCGGAGTTCTGTGGCGTGGACTCCAGCAATCAAGTTCCGGATGGAGACACCTTGGGTCGCTTCCGCAATCTGCTGGTAAAGAACAGCTTACAGGAAAAATTGTTTGCGCAGGTTGTATCGCTGCTGATGGAGCGTGGAATGATTTTGAAAAAAGGAACGATCGTAGATTCCACAATCATTTCTGCCCCGAGTTCCACAAAAAATAAAGAGAAGCAACGTGACCCGGATGCACATCAGGTGAAAAAGGGAAACACATGGCATTTCGGCTATAAGGCTCATATTGGTGTGGACAAGGACAGCGGTATTGTCCACACGGTAAAAGTGACTGCTGCCAATCAGCACGATGTCTCCATGACCTCGGAATTGCTGACAGGCGAGGAAACCGTTGTCTATGGAGACAGCGGCTATCTTGGGGCAGAAAAGCGTGAGGACGCTGTAAAAAAGAATGCAAACGGAAAACGGATTCGCTATAAGATCAATCGTCGCCCCTCGCAGATTGCCAAGAAATCTATTCGTTCTCAAGGACAGCTCAAACGGAGAGAACATGAAAAATCATCCGTCCGGGCAAAAGTAGAACACGTTTTTGCTGTCGTCAAAGGTCAGCTTCGATACCGAAAGACGCGATACCGAGGGCTGCGAAAACAGACGGCAAAACTGAATATGATGTTTGCACTGGCAAATCTGATTCTGGCTGACAGGCCCTGTCTGGCAGTCTGATCATTGATGCCCCGCAAACAGAAAACAAAAGATTTCTTTATAAATTCTGGCAGCTCCTGCTATACCGAACCTTTTATAAGCCTGTTATGCGGTGTTGCCTTAAATAGCCGTTTTCCAATCTTTTACTTTTTTATTTCTGGTGGCGCACTTCCTGCGCCGCCGGGCGCAGGATCACCCAAGGACGGTGGGTAAACGCAGCCGTCCGGGTCGGGTCACGGCCAAAGGCGCGGCTGCCGCGCCGGGAGGTGATGTCATGCCGGACTCCAACATCACAAAGCGTGCCCTGGCACAGGCCATGAAGGATTTGATGCGCGCGGAGCCCTTCTCTAAGATCAGCGTGGGCGACATCTGTCAGGCCTGCAACATGAGCCGGAAGAGCTTTTACTACCACTTTCGGGACAAATATGATCTGGTGAACTGGATCTTCGACTCCGAGTTTCTCCAGTCTATCCACCCGGAGGCCTACCACAGTGGCTGGGGCCTCCTGGCAGACATGTGCGCCTATTTTTACCGGGAACAGGCCTTCTACCGCAGCGCACTGCTCATCTCCGGCCAAAACTCCTTTCGGGAGTATTTTGGGCAGGCCATTGCCCCCGTCATGGCCTTCTTTGCACAGGACATCTTTGACGGCGTGGAGCATGTGGACTTCTACGTCACCTTTTTCAGCGACGCCATCCTCATCTCCATCATCCGCTGGCTCACCGAGGGGGCGCAGATCCCGCCGGAGGAGTATCTGAGCCAGCTGCGGCACATTCTGGTCCGTCTGGCCAAGCACACCATTGACGAGCTGGGTCCCTTTGAGGAGGACACCCGGTCCGAGCCGCCCGTACCATCCGGACAGACATAAAAGGGGCAACGCCCCGGAAAGGACATGCTTATGGATCGAACCAACCCGCTTACCCGTTTCCACCTGGATGCGGAGGACGCCGTCCTCCTCATCATCGACGTCCAGACCAAGCTCATGGTCGCCATGGAGGAGCAAGCCCGTGTCTGCCGGAACACCGGCATCCTCCTCACCGCCGCCCAGGCCCTGAACATCCCCGTGGTGGTCACAGAGCAGTACCCCAAGGGTCTGGGGCCCACCGTGCCGGAGGTGGCCGGGCTGCTGCCCTCGGACGTCCGCATGCTGGAAAAGTCCTCCTTTGACGCCGCCCGGGACGGCCTGCTGCCGGTGCTGGAGGAGCTGGGCCGGCACAGCGTCATGGTCTGCGGCACCGAGACCCATGTGTGCGTCTATCAGACGGTCCGCAGCCTGCTGGAGCAGGATTACAAGGTTTTCCCCATCGGGGACGCCATCTGCTCCCGCTCCCCCTACAATTATCAGAACGGCCTCTCCCTCATGGACCGAATGGGCGCCTGCGTCCTCACCGCCGAGGGCGCCGCCTTCGATCTGCTGAAGGTCTCCGGCACCCCCGCTTTCAAAACCGTGTCCAAGGCTCTGAAGTGAGCCAAAAATAAAAAAAGAAAAGAGAGAGAAATCATGAGGATCTGGAAACGCGTCTGTGCCCTTGCCCTGGCTGCTCTTCTTGTCCTCCCTGCCGCCGCCTCCGCACAGTCCTACACCGACCTGCCCATCTCCCACTGGGCCTATGATGACATGACCCAGGCCGCCGATCTGGGTATCATCCAGGGTGTGGGCGGCGGCCGCATCGACCCCTCCGGCACCTTGAGCTGGGGTCAGTTTCTCACCATGTTCGCCCGCACCTTTGCCTCCGGCAAGTACACCGCCGCTCTGAACTCCGGTCTGGCCTGGGATCAGGCAGGGCTCCAGGCGGCTCTGAACGCCGGCTACCTGGAAAGCGGCGATCCGCTGCCCTTCCTCCAGGGCGGTAGTCTCTCCGACCCCGTGTCCCGTCAGGATGCCGCCATCCTCCTCTCCCGGGCCCTGCCCGAAAACGCAGGCGTCTACGGCTGGCAGCCGACAAATGCCGCCTCCTTCACCGACTGGAGCCAGATGGACGCCTTCCATCAGGAGGCAGTGTCCGCCCTGGCCGATCACGGGGTGATCTCCGGCCGCACCGACGGCTCCTTTGGCTGCGCCGAAACCATCCAGCGCTCGGACGGCGCCGTGCTGCTCATGCGGGTGCTGGACCTGGTGGACAGGGTCCACTACGGCGAGCAGAAGGCGGTGACAATCCGGGTGGTGGATACCACCACCGGCCAGTCCATCCTCCCCGATCAGCAGATGAGCGCCTCCGTGGGCGACTCCCTGTCCTATCTGGCCTACCAGGTGGAGCCCAGCTACTACAACTATGACGGCGGTTACGGCACCTCCATCAGCACGGCCTGCGACGTCTACACCCTGGACTTTACCCCCATGACCCAGGCCGAGATCCAGGAGGCGCAGTTCTGGGAGAAGGTGGACCGGGGCGAAGCCAGCTATGACGACTACTGGACCCAGGACTTCCTGCTGAACTACCAGGGAGAGAACCCCAGAAAATATCTCCTCCTCTTCGGAAGCCAGGACAAGCGCCGCTTTGACAACAAGGCGGAGGCCGAAGCCGCTATGACCACCATCACCGTGCCGGTTTGGAAGCTCTCCAACGGCGTTAAGACCCCCTCCACCATGTCCCTCACCATCCACGCCGCTCTGGCCCAGGACGTGACGGAGATCTTTACCGAGATCTACAACGACCCGGAACAGTTCCCCATGCACGACATCGGCGGCTACTCCTGGCGGGGCGATACCGCCACCGGCGAACACAACTGTGGCACCGCCATCGACATCAACTCCAATGAGAACTGCCAGATCCGGGACGGCCAGGTACTGGCCGGGAGTCACTGGACCCCGGGTACTGACCCCTACTCCATCGGCCCCGACAGCTCCGTGGTCCGCATTTTTGCCGAGCACGGCTGGAGCTGGGGTGGTGACGCCTGGGAGTGGGACTCCGACATCTCCTACGGCTACCACGACTACATGCACTTCTCCTACATGGGCGGCTGATCCCAAACAATTTTTTCAGTTTTTTCTTCAGATGTAGGTTTGTCAAACATATTGGACGGTGAACTCTCGAGGAGAAAGCC
Organism: Intestinimonas sp. HCP28S3_D6; assembly: GCF_052065695.1. Classification (NCBI taxonomy): domain Bacteria; kingdom Bacillati; phylum Bacillota; class Clostridia; order Eubacteriales; genus Intestinimonas; species Intestinimonas sp. HCP28S3_D6. Next base: position 63 of record NZ_JBQHTM010000067.1, on the reverse strand, counting down.
AACCCAAAGGTCTCATGGGGAAGTTATTGGAGCGGCGGTTGTGGGCAGCGAGCTGCTTTGCGA
>NZ_JBQHTM010000066.1:0-12437 GCF_052065695.1 Intestinimonas sp. HCP28S3_D6 | reverse complement strand
AATTTTACCAGAATGGGGCTCCGCTTTCTATATCATATGAGTGATTTTCGGTTTCAGCCATGACCGGAAACCATTGCAATTACTACTCTTTTGGAGTTTTGCTCATGGCTGAAACTGATTAAAATAAGGAGGTGATCGGATGAGCGTTCCTAAACTTACCAATGCAGAAGCTCGTAGGCTACTTGATATGACAAAGCGTTCTCTGATTGCCGAATTGGATTTCCCTACTCGTGGTGACGAGAAAGAATTTGATGTCATCGGAGATACTAAAAAGGATATTTTTTCAATAAAAATATACCGGGGAAAAATCCAACCGTTCAAGTACAACATTGGTGCTCGTATTAAAAAGGATGGAACAATGTTGTTGGAACTTCATATTAACCCGTCTAATGTTCACCGTAACCCAAATGGTGAAAAAATCTGTGGTAGCCATTGGCATATATACACGGAAGAATATGGACGCACTTATGCTTTTCCAGCAGAAGATATCCATGAAGATACTTTTGTAGACAACACAATCGCTTTTTTAACCAAGTTTAATGTTGTTGAGCAACCGAACATCAACTATCAACTCGAACTATTGTAATGGAAGGAGGGTTAATCTTGGATATTCAAAAACTTATTGATGATTACGCAGCATGGCTAAAGCAGGAGATCACATTCGAAAAAGTAGGAGAATATTACGAGATTACAACTCCTTATTTGGATAGTGCAAATGACTATCTTCAAATCTATGTGCGCCAAATTGGTGATGATATTTACTTTACAGATGATAGCGCTACAATTCGCAATTTGAAAATGGGGGGATTTCAATTCACGCCCACACGAAAAAAACATTTGCAACGGATCTTGAATCAGTATGGTGTAAGACTTGATGGCGATGAATTGATTTGTAAGACCCCTGCTAATTCTTTTGCACAGAAAAAGCATCTATTCATTCAAGCCATGTTGCGCATTGATGATATGTTCACTGTTTCTAAGGCTAAAGTGAGTTCTCTCTTTCTTGATGACATACAGGATTTTTTTGCAGAAAAAGATATTTTTTATTCGGAAAATGTTCAATTTGCAGGGCTTTCTGGTTTTTCTCACAACTATGATTTCTTGTTGCAAAGAAGCAAAACAAAGCCAGAAAGGCTTTGTCAGGCCGTTAATAACCCAAACAAATCGAACATGGGAAATATTTTGTTTGCGTGGAATGACACCAAACCTGCAAGAAGGAACGATAGCCAGTTGATTGTAATTTTGAACGACCAAAATAATGTTGCCAAAGGGATCGAGGATGCGTTTTTAAATTACGAAGCAAAAGTAGTTCGATGGAGCGAGCGTAACAAGGATAGCAATTTGGAATTGTTTGCTGCTTGTTAACCATCGATACTATCCGCAGGCCTTTTAATGGCAGCTAGGCCAAAAACCTGCTATTTTCGTAATAAAACGACAGATTTTTCTTGCTTTTTGTTGCGGAATTTCGGGTCAAAAATTGACCTCATAAATACCACAGTCAGGTTTTCTGTTTGACCATAGGAAGGGCGCTCCTTTTCACAAGGGAGCGCCCTTCTTTCGGCTGTAACTGTCTATGATTTGGAGCAGGTGCACGTCCTGCAAAAGCAGGTCTCCTCGTGAGAATTGATGACCCCTACCGCCTGGAGATAGGAATAGATAATGACCGTCCCAACAAACTTCATGCCCCGGCGCTTCAAGTCTCTGGAAACCGTGTCTGAAAGCGCGGAGCTGACCTTGCCTGTCTCATAGACAGTGTTCCCCTCCGTCCAGTGCCAGAGGTAGCGGTCAAAGCTGCCCCACTCCTGCTGGATGGTTCGGAAAATCCGGGCGTTGCTCACGGCGGCACGGATTTTCAGTTTATTGCGGACAATGCCGGGCTCCTGCATCAGCCTCTCCAGCTTCTCCTGGCCGTAGCCGCAGACCTTCTCCAGGTCGAAGTTGTCAAAGGCCTGTCGGAAGGCCTCCCGCTTGTTGAGAATGCACTCCCAGGAGAGTCCGGCCTGGAAGCTCTCCAGGATCAGCATTTCAAACAGCCTGTGGTCGTCGTGAACCGGGACGCCCCACTCCTCATCGTGGTAGTGAATATAAAGGGGATTCTTTGGGTTGGCCCAACTGCATCTGATTTGTTCCGTCATCGGTTTTTCCTCCCCACTTGCCGGATTTCTCCCTGCAGCCGTTCCAAAAAGGCAGCGGCAGGGATGCCGTCCATCTGGGTGTGATGAAACTGGAAGGACACCGGCAGGGTGGCGCGCAGCCACTTTTTCCGGTATTTGCCCCAGATGAGAAATGGGTTATTGTAGCATCCGGCGTAGATATTCACCGCACCGTCGATCTCATACCCCGCCAGAGCGGAGGTTCCGATGACCATATAGTCCTCGCCCAGTTCATAGCTCTCTCCGCTTTCGTAAACCTGCCCCGTGAGGCTTCGGTAGTCCCGGTCAAACTGCTCCAGGTCAGTGGAAACGGGAAGGTCACAGGTGGCGATGCCGCCGTCCCGGGTGGCCACCACCGTATTGACAGCCAGCTTATCGTACTGCATTAGTTTGTCACCCACAGGAAGCAGGTAGAAGTCCTCCGTCTGGGCAGCAGCTACTCCGATACACCAGCACAGGAGCATATTGAATTTATAGTTCCGTTTCCGGCTGAGGTGCACCAACGGGGTGACATCCAGGGTCTTCATCAGGGTTACCATCGGCATGGGAGCCTTGTTCCACAGCTCAAAGGCCAGGGCCCGGGGTGTGCTTTTGGGATCAACTTCTCTCATATCCTTCTCCATCCTGTCCATCCACTCTGGGGCGCGTTTCTGAAAGGGTAAGTACTATCATACCATGGCAGCCATTGAGGTACAATCTGGAATTTGACACAACCGCCGTCCCAGTACGATTTTATCACCTCTTTTGTTGAGCCTCCGCCCGGACTTCATCATAGTACCGGCGCACCGTGGAGCGGTTCATGTGCAGTTCCCTGGCAATCCTGGCCTTGTTGGTCACATCCGGGTGTTCCCGCAGGTAGGCGGCGATGGCCTTCTTTCTGGGATTTACCCCGTCGGGATACTCCGTGCTCGCCCCAGAGCGAAGGGCGGCGATCTCCGCCTTCATCTCCAGGATCAGCCCTTTGAGCTTTTCTTCGCACTCCTCCCGGGTATGGGCATAGACGTTGCGGGGCCGCTTTTTGCCGTCCGGCCACACCGGGGAGTAGCGGCCCTCCCAGAGATGTTCGTTGATTTGGCTGACACACCCGGTACCAGGCCTGCGGCGGGGCAGCTCTATCGGCACAAAGGTTTGCTGCTCCGGCTCGACAGTTGCCTGCCGCTCCGGCTCCGGCTGCACCTCCGCCTTTGCGATCCCCTGGTCGATGTTCAGGGCAGCTTTCCGCCGCATCTCATCGGTGATGTGGGTATAGGTGTTCAGTGTGGTCGCCGAGGAGACGTGGCCGATGATGGTGGATAGGGTCTTCACATCCATCCCGTTTTCCAGGGACAGGGTGGCGAAAGTGTGCCCTTACGGTATAATTACGACAAACCGGAAAAGCCCCGTAGAATCAAGGCTTAATAGTGATAAGGTACTATTTAGCTTTGCGAGGGGCAGAGAACGGTGTGACCATAATGGTCACGCCGTTTTTCTGCGTCCAGGGGTAGATTTCGCAACAACAGGCTCGGAAATCACAGGAATCTCTACGTCATCCACAAAGTTGAAATAGATTTTTACCTTCTGTACACGCTTGCCGCTGGATTTGTCCGGCGCAAACACCTCAATCTTCTTGATATATTCATTGACTATCGTAGGTGTCAATTCCGGCACATCCACATACTTCTGGGTCAGGGCGACAAAGGCATCTACATCTGCATTCATGGTTTCCTGTGTTTCCAGCCATTCTTCCGTCACTTCGATTTCGAGTTTTAACCGCTCCTGTTCTGCCTCGTAATCGGCGGTCATTTTCTTGTACCGCTCCTTACTCAGATCGCCCAGGACGAAATCCTCATAGAGTCGGGACAGAAGAACATCCAGGTCAGTCAGCCGCTTCCTGGCCTGCTCCACTCGCTTCCGATCTTCACGGATGCTGCGTTCCTGATCGGAACGGCGGCATTGCAGCCATTCTTCCTGAAAGCCTTCCACATCCTGCCGGATATAGGCATTGACCGCACGGATGCGTTCCAACACCAGTTCTCGAAGTACATCTTCCCGGATATAGTGTGCAGAACAGGTGCCTCGGCCGCTTTTGTAGCTGGAGCATACATAATGGTCTTGCTTGCCGTCAAAGCTCTTGCAGGTAGCAAAGTGCAGCTTATTCCCGCAATCAGGACAGAACAGAAGCCCAGAAAACAATCCCTGCCGTTCCGCTTTTGTGGGACGGCGTTTGTTTTTTCGCAACTCCTGCACCCTGTCCCACTGAGCCTGAGAAACGATTGCTTCCTGCGTATCAGGGAAGATACACATATCTTCGATGGCATTGGGAATCCGCTTCTTCAGCTTATAGGACTTGGAATAGGTCTTGAAATTGCAGGTACAGCCGGTGTACTCCATCCGTTCCAGAATACCCGCAACCGATTGACCAATCCAATGGTAAGGGCGCTCCGGCATTTTCTTACGCTTTTTTGGGTCAGGATGGTCTTCCGACTGTTTGGCATACAGCGCCTTGGTAGTCAACACCTTATCCTTCTCCAGTATACGGGCAATCTGTTCCGGCCCCTTGCCGTCAATGGCCAAGTCAAAGATGCGCTTGACTACTGGGGCGGCATCCTCGTCAATGATCCAATGGTCTTTATCGGCAGGGTCAGTGCGATAACCATAGGGCGGTTTTCCCAGATGCTTTCCGCTGGTGCCTTTCTGCCGGAATACGACTCGGACTTTTTTGCTGGTGTCCCGTGGATACCATTCGTTGAACAAATTACGGATAGCGGCAAAGCCGTCGCTGTCGCCCCGCTCACTGTCCACACCATCATTGACGGCGATAAAACGCACATCGTAGCTGGGGAAAATGATGTCCGTGTACTGTCCAACGGTCAGGTAATCTCGGCCAAACCTACTAAGATCCTTGACCAGCCAGCAACCGACAAGCCCCTGCTTAACCAGTGCAAAACCTTCCTGCACGCCGGGGCGGTCAAAATTGGTTCCCGTATATCCGTCATCCACCAGAATTTTCAGGTTGGTGTAGCCATGCTCGGCTGCGTACCGGGTTAAAAACTCTTTTTGATTCTGTATCGAATTTGATTCTCCATCCAGTGCATCCTCATTGCTGAGGCGGCAGTACAGGATGGTGATTTTCTGCTGATCCAACATAGCGTCCTCCTTTACGGTTGGGTCAGCTGACAGAATCGGTGTGCATGGTGATATTGTAGCATGAATTTGAGTCTGTGTCATGAACAAAGCGCCTCCTTATCCGAGAAAATGAGCCGTTTTACCTTGTGGGTAAGCGGCTCATTTCCGTCACATACAGTCTCCAGCAGATACCAGGTATTTCCGATTTTTCGTTCTACCGTACCTGTAAAAGGATTCATTAGGTTTTCCCAGCGTTTCCGGCATTCTTCCAGAAAATCAATCGGCGGTTCAAAAATCGGGTCAAAGCAGGATTCAATATCGATTTCAGCACAAGCGTTAATCAGCTTTTCCGAAGGAGAATCATCGAGCATCAGCTTATTGAGTTTTGTTGTCAGATTGGTCATAAGCAAAAATTCCTTTCTGTTAAAGTTCCATATCTTGCGATTTGCGGCGGGAAGGTTGATCGTGCTGCCTTGTTTGCCGGGTCCGGGTTAAAATGGCGTCAATAAAAGCCCGCACCTTTTCGGGTGCGAGCTTGATAGCTTCCAGATAGGGCTGTGCCTGTTCTTTCAGCGACTCATATCGCTGTTTCCAGACAGCGGCACTTTTTTGTGCGCTTTGCAGTTTTTCTTCCAAACGGCTGTTTTCCGCCTTGGCAAGAATCCCATTGACCGCATAATCCTTGAGCATACTGCACTCGGATGGGGTCAGAGTGATATTGCCGGTAATCGTCTTTTTCCCCAGGGAGCGGATTTCCTGTACGGTCATGGCGGCAGTGCGCTGTTCTTTTGTTTGCTTTTGCAGGGATTGCAGCTCCTTCTGCTTTTTCTCAACAGCAGCCTGTGCGGTGTCCAGTGCCTGCTCCGTCTGAGCGATTTGGGCGGTCACATCTTCCAGCCGCTGCTGCTCCTGTGCCACCTTGAACTGGGTCACAGTCAGATGTTCTTCAGTGCTGCCACGCTCTCCACGCTCCACATCGGTATATCCGGCAGCTTTCATATAATTGAAGAAGTCGTCTTGCAGGACACTGTACGATGTCCGCAGGACTTTCTTGCCCTTGGAGGTCAGAAGCGGATTGCCCTGTTCATCCAGAGCAACTTTGGATTCCCACTTTTTGCTCCGGCTGACCTGCATAATCGTTTCCTTGACCGTGCCCACAAGGGACTTATCCTTGCACCGCTTCGACCAAAGAATTTGTTTTTCTACCACCGGAACATAGACCACATGAAGGTGGTAGTGATACACATCCTGCCCCAGAGCTTCCGACATAGCTCGGTTACGCTCATCGGCGTGCATGACGGCAGAGAGAATATACTGCTCACCGCCCACGATTTCCACGGCGGCTTTGTATGCGTCGGTGTAGAACTGCTTGGCATATTCATATCCGCCGTGATTGTGAAAGTAAGCGGAGTTCACATCAAAAATCAGTTCCCCGTATTTCACCGCATCGGCTTTCAGACCACGGGTGGAGATGACACCATCGGCAATCATCTGATCGAACATAGCGGCATAGCTGTCGGTGGGAGCCTTGAAGTGGATATTCCGGTAGGTTTGGGTGGTATCAATATCCTGGTTGGAGTAGCTGTCCTTTTCCCGTTCGTTATGCTCCTGCACCTTCGCCACATCATCAAGGGTGGGCAAGTCCTGGTTACGGGCAAAGGTGCGGTCGATTCCGTCGTTTCTGGCCATACAAATCAGCTCCTTTCTGTTGTGCGGCAGACGGCTGGGGGACGGGGATGCACTTCCTGCGGGAAGTGTAATAACCCACTATGACACTTTCATCCCGAAGGGCTGCAAAGTGCCGTGGGCTCTCCGAGGGGGAATTGCGGTCATTGCGATGACCACTGCTGAACTGCCCGGAAACCGTCTGCATCGCTTCCTGTTGTTCAGCCCGGACAGCCGATGTTTTGCGAAACATCAGCCATCCGGCGGCAGCGAAAAATCGAATGTTTTCGCCACCTGTCCACAGCAATACTGCGGTATTGCCATGGGGACGGGAGATACGACGGGCAAGAACGGTGGACATTATTTGTCCCTCCGTTTCTGCCATACGAGATCATAGCCAAGGGCGTCGGCAAGCTGTACCGCCTCCACATACCGCAGAGACTCCCGCTGGAGCTTGTTTGACAGGTTGGAAACGCTGTCACTCCAGCCGTAATCCTCAGAAAGCCTGTCAACGACTTCCTGCATCGTGTACCCGGAACGTACAATGTACGACTTGATTTCATTTCTCAAATTGGATTTCATAGAAAATACCTCATTCTTTCATGAAATGGTTTTACCGTGGAGCATACACGCTGCACGGTACAGTTAATCTTAATTACTTCTCAAAAATCGCTCAGAACTGCGCCTGTGAAGAGCTGTCCAGAGCAACACCCCATCGACTTTGCGATTAGGTGGGCTTGCAAGCAAAACCGTGAAAATAGCCACCTTACCGCATACCACCATCACCGTTCTGTAAATCACCGAATGATGATTTGTGTTCTGTTTATGGTAGGTGTTTTTCACTGTTTGCACAACCATTGATTGGAAAGTGCGGATTTTAGAGCGCCCTCTGAGCCGAACAATAAAAAATGAACTTCGATTTTTTGCGTTCGTGCGTTCCTTCGTTCCACAGGCTGTACCCGGTCAGGAACGCATGAACGCACGAACAGAAGGTTTTGAAGTTTCATTACAACTCCATAGGCGAGAGCAGGACATAAATACCCATATATCCCCGACACCGTTTTCCACCGCCGATGTGCAGGTTATTGACCGGCTCTAAATTGTAGCGTTCTGCATTCTGGCTGAGCTGGTTTGCGAAGCTCTTTGGGGACAGTGGGTTTTCTGCGTTGTCCTCACACCACCGCTTATAGGCTGCATACAGATTTTTGGTGCTGGCTTCATAATCGGCTTTGAATGCCACATAACCCTCAGAATCGAGAAAGTCCAGAATGTTGTTGGCATCCCGAACTGCGGAAGAGATATTGTCCCTGGCTCTCTGGCTAATGGTAAAGTGATAGTGATTGGCGATCAGCCGCCGCAGTCCCTCCAGCATCCAAAGGAAGATTCCCTCTTTTTCGGCAATCAATTTCTCAGCAAGAAACGGGTCATCGAACCGATCCGAAGGTTTGTCCTTGGTGGTCAGAATGATTTGGCGGCGAAAGAAACCGTCGCTGCGGTCGTGAAGTGCAGTCAATGCCCCGTTGCCGAAGCAGAGAAAACGCACATACAGCAGCCCCTGATAGCTCTGTTCTTTCTTCCGTTCCAAATCCATTCGCAGTTCTGCTGTCACAATGGATTTTACATAGTTGGTTTTGGTCAAGGCATTCATGTCCAGATCATCGTCCACCATCAGAAGCTTGCCCTCCAGGTCGGCTCTGGCGAAGCGGTTGTTTTCTACCTTCTGGATGGAAGTGGTGTTCATGTTGAGCCCAAAAATAGCGTTCATCACCACACCGATCCGGCTTTTGCCCTCGCCGCCCTTGCCGATCAGCATGAGCATTTTCTGTCCTTTGGTGGATGGAATCAGGCAGTAGCCCAGATACTCCTGTAAGGCGGGAATATCCTCCGGCTCCAGCAGTTCCGAAAGGAAGCACAGCCAGTGTTCCGGTGAAGGAGCATCTGCCCGATAGGATACCGACAGACGGTTGCTGCAATACTCTTTTTCCTCTGTGAATGTACCGTCCAGAAAATAAGTGCCGTTCGCCACATGGATGCGGTCACATTGCAGGGGAAGAGGGTCTGTGTATGCAGCCAGCTTCAACGCCTTAATCACCTGCTCCACCGTCTGTGCGACCTTGGCATGAAGCCAGAGCGAGATTTCCTCATAAATTGTCCGCTTCAATTTGCTTTCATCCGGCAACGGGCCATCCATAGTATAAAAGCGATCATTGATGCAGCGCATTGGATGCCGGGACAGGAAATCCCGGCAATATTCCGGCTCGATGATTTTCCCTTTATCATCAATCCAAACAGGGTTGTTCATGGTATCGCTCCTCTCTCAGGTGGGCCTGCAATTTGCGGATGTACCCGTCTGCCGTTAGTTCGCTCACGACTTCGCCTCGTTCATAAGAATCGCCTTGCAGCAGGATGTCCAGCTGATACTCTGCCCAGGGTAATCGGTGGCAGGCTTCTACAAACCGCTCGTCCAGTACATCTTCCGGCACTTGCGGTGCATACCGTTTTTCCCAATCCAGGAGTAGCCGCCGATACTCGTTCAAAACAGAAAAGCACAGCCGCTCGTTCTCACGAAGCTGCTGTGCTTTGGTTTTGTGTTTGATTTTCCGGCGAATGGCTTCCGGCAAGGGCTTGTCCGGCGCAAGGTGAAAGTCCGATGCCAGTTTTCGGGCCGCATCATACAGCCGAAGGTCAAACAGCTTGGTGGTCAGGTCGATCACATCCCCGTGTTCCCCACAGGCAAAACAGTAGTAGTGGTCATCCGATACATATAAGCTCGGATGACGGTCATTGTGGAACGGACACAGTACCATGCCATGGTGGTTGACATTGATTCCATACATCTGCGCTGCTTCACATCTGCGCTGCTTCCGGTGTGTTGATACTGGCTTTCACCGCTTCAAACAGATTCATACAGATTCCCTCCATTTCCTTTTTGATGGGGCAGTTTTTTCACCCCTCTGTATAGGTTATGGGGAAAACTGAAAAAAAACAGGCTAATGGCATGACAGGCCGTTTTCAAAAAACATGACAAGAATTTAATTGTGTGCTATTATGAAAATAGAAAAACATGACAGGAGGGAGAAGATGGATCAGATCATCAACCATGCGGTTTTATCGCTGGATTTCTGGCAGGATGCCGTGACCTATGAGGGGTGTGCCATGCCCACAGGAACCATTGGCTGCGAGGTGCTGAACATCCCAGACAGCACCATTGAAAAGCTGGATACTCCCTGCAATGTGCTGAACCAGCTGCTTCAGGGGATGAACACCGGTTCCGTGGATATGGAGCTGCTGCCGCAGGTACAGCAGGCCGCTGGCGAGATCATCTCCTTTTTGCAGGTCACACCACCCTTCTCCCGACTGAATCAAAGCTATTTTGAGCAAAAACTTGCAGCCATCTTTTCCGAAGAATATATGGAGGACGCAAAAGCCTATTTGCAGCTTACCCAGCAGGAGCAGCTGATCTGTGCCTTGACTGGTCAGCATAGCAAGGCAACCATGCTCGTCCGAATAGCGCAGGTGCTGGGGCATTTGAGCTATTCTCTGGGGCAATACAAGGAGGCTCTGACGAAATTTGCAGAGCGCTTGAATGATCCAGACTATGACCGTACTCCGGACGGTTATGCTGCAATGTTCGGACAGTTCTTCAAAGGTGAGCCAACTCTGTCGCTGGATAACCCGGCCTGGATGACCCTAACCAATGCTTCGGTGCAGTATGTATCCGCCGTTCGGCCTGGAAAGACGGAGCCACAGTTGGTCAAGCGGATGCACTATGTCTCCTTTGTGGGAATGTTCCGTTCCGATCTGTTTGAGGGGCTTTGTGTGGGCCATGCACCTAAGAAATGCCCCATCTGCGGTAGATGGTTTCTTACCATTGATGCACGGCATACCAAATACTGCGGTGGTCTGGCCCCCGGCGACCAGCGGGGACGGACTTGCCGACAAATCGGCAATCTGAGAGGCCGGGAGCAGCGGGAGCTTGCAGACGATCACCCCATCAAGGCCATTTATACCCGCCGGATGAACACCATCCTGCAAAGCACCCGCCGTGGAAAGCTGGATGAAGAAACGGCAGCAGCTATGAAAAAGCTGGCAAAAGATAAGATGCTCCGTGCGCTCTCTGATCAGCGCTATGCCAGCACTGTCTATGAGCAGGAAATGACCCAAGATGCACTTTTGAAGGCCGTACAAAAGAAATAAGCAGCAAAATATCAGAAAGGTGGTGAGGGAAAATGGATACAGCGTGGACATGGGAGCTGTCCGGCTACTGTGCCAAATACAGCTTCCTGACGGAACCCAAGGGCTTGACCATGCTGGAAGTGGAACGCATCTTTCAGCTTGACCCGGAACCGCCAGCCCATGAAAATCTGAATGATTATATTATCAAGGCTGTGCAGAGCCAAGAACTGTGCTGGTTTTCCTTTTTCCTGCACCATTATGAAAATCGGCTTAATGGTCGTATTCGCCGTTTCCTGCTGCGGGAGGGGCTGGATCGCTATAACCCAGAACGCTTTTTGGACTACAAAATGGAATGTGTGCTTGCCATGTTGGACTGTCTCCAGGAATACGATCCCGCACAAGGGGCGGATTTTCTGACCTATGCCTATCATTTTATCGGGAATGCCCTTTTGACCTGCCGGATGCAGGAGGAGGCCGGTTCCTTTGAAAATGTGGATGAGTACAAAGCTGTGCGTGGGATTGCTTGGCTCTATAATCAATCCGGCCAGTCTGCGCAGGCGGCGATCCAGAAATATGCCCAGAAACATAGCTGCTCAAGTGAAACCGCAGCGAAGTTTTTGGCGTTGGCCAAGCAAAACCGAAGCCGTGTTCCGTTTTACCAGACCGTACAGGACGAGGACAGCGAAGAAACCGGCGAGGATGTCAGCCGGGATGACCATTGGAACTATGCGGAGATTCTATGGAACGGCATCCAGGCTGAAGCTGTCCGAGAAACGTTTGAAAAGCTGAATTACCGGGAACAGACCCTTTTGGAAAAGAGAAACGCCATCTGTATGACCTGTGGACGGGTCAGTCCCATCAGCACCCGGTTGACCTTTGAAGAACTGGCAGTCCTCTTTGAGGGCAGCACAGCCAGTGGTGCAGAACGGGCCTATCGTAAAGCCGTGGAGCATTTGGCCTGTCTGCTGACAGAAGCCGGAGTGCTTCACATGATCCGGCTGAAACGCAAATCTCAGACCAAACGCAAAAAGAAAATCGCCGCCGCTGTCTACCTGTATCAGGTGGACAACGACGGCGAGTGGGGCGAGATTTCGTTTGATTTTGAAGCCAACATCGCAGAGATTGTGCGACTGGCGGAATGGGATACAACGGTAAGCAAGAAATTTGCAAAGGAAATCATCCAATCTCTGCTTTCTCCAAAAAAAGTTTCATTTGTAAACGACAATAGGGTCAATCCCAAATTTTGTGTAAACGCTAAATTGTGGTGCAAAATAGAGCAAAAATATTTTAAGGCGGGAGCGGCGCAAGCTGCTGCCGCCTTTTCTACAAAAATAACAG
>NZ_JBQHTM010000065.1:0-12529 GCF_052065695.1 Intestinimonas sp. HCP28S3_D6 | reverse complement strand
GTAAATGTTTCCTGTTTCTTCATCCCCATACACCACCATTGCGTTGATAGTGTTATTATCCCACATCCGGAGCCTTTATGGTAGTGCGGATTAAATCAGAGATTCCCTAATAGCAGTCAAGACTTGACCTCCCCCGCGAGAGGTCAACTCGCGCAAAAAAGCCTGACCGGCTTTTCGGAACCGGTCAGGCTTTTTTGTGGTCTTGACGCTATTCGATTTCCATGGCACCGTCCCGCAGGGACTCCTTATTCTCTTCGTCCCGCCCGCAGGCGACTCGTTTCTTCGTTTGCCATGTTCTTGCGCGTGCGGAGATGCTTGTGAGCTTACGGCCAGTTGGGAAAATGGTGTCCGCGGCCATTTTTCCTACTGGCCGTTGTCGAACAAGCATCTTATTCTTTCAGCTATGTGTTTTATCCCGCCGCAGCGGCTTTTAAAACTCTTGTTTGCCTGTTATGTAACACGTTTTAGTGTGGCAGCTGCGCCGGATCCAGCTATCCGGAGATCTTTCCTGTGTTACGTCCTATTGTAAGTCTTTTTCCTTTACTTGTCAAAATTCTTCTTGACATTTACCCCATTTTTCTCTCTCTAAACTGGCAGAGCAACAGCCAGCAGCCCATGACGGCCAGGGTAGTGCCTCCTCCACGAGCCAGGCAGCTGATCCCCCCTGCCAGCAGCCCGGCACCCAGGGCTAGGGAACAGAGCCGCACCCCTGCCACCGCGGTGTCGTGGGGCAGGAATCCAGCCAGGATAAGTAGCAGGGCCCGCCCCCCGTCCAGAGGCCACACCGGCAACAGATTGAACCAGCCCAAGCACAGGCTCAGGCCCGCCAGAAGCCAGCTCTCCTCCCGGCCATTTCCCAACCGCAGCGCTGCTAAGGCCAGCAGCAGGCTTGCCCCCGGACCGGCCAGGATAGACAGTAGTTCTCCGGCGTAGGTCAGCGGATATCGCCGGTCCAGCATCATTTCTCCCCCAGAAATCGTCAGGTGTAAAGCCTTTACAGATCCTCCCTGGAGCCGCACAGCGGCGTAATGTCCCAGTTCGTGAACGGCGGCGGCCAGAGCTGCCCAGATCAGCATCCCCTCCCCGTCCAGCAGGGCCAGGACGGCAGCCAGCAGAAGAAAACCAGGGCTGAGTTTGACACCCTTTACCACTTCCACAGCCTACTCCGTCCCGATATAGTCCGACGGGTCCACCAACTCCCCATTCACCTTTACCTCGAAATGGAGATGAGCACCAGTGACCTCGCCGGTATCCCCCACCTCGGCCACTTTCTCCCCTGCCGCCACCTGCTGTCCCGGCTGGATGCACAGGCGGCTGCAGTGGGCATAGAAGCTGGTAACACCATTTGCGTGCTGGATCTGAAGATACAGCCCGTAGGCTGGACTCTCGCCAATGTAGTCCACCACCCCGGCGGCAAAGGCCTTAATATCTGTCCCGTAGTTGGCGGCCAGATCCAGACCGTTGTGGAATTTCTCGCCCCCTTCGATGGGGTGCTCTCGGAGGCCAAAGCCAGAGGAGACCGGCGCCATTACCGGCGCGACGGTCTCCCCCACTCCCAACGGATCTTCTGTCTGGTCCTCCGCCTCCTCCGGGGCGGGCGTTTCTTCGACTTGGGCAGGCTGTACGGTCTCCTCTAGAGGCGGCGGAGTCTCCGCCTCCACTGGCCAGCGAAGAGTGCCAGCGCTCTCGGCCAGCCGCTCCGCCTCACGGACATAAAGCGGGTTGTCGCGTCTGGTAAAGGTATAGGGGCTCCACCCCTCCTCTATGCCCAGCACCGACTTCCACACCTGAGCCACCATCTCGCTGCCACTCTCTCCCCGGTCTACGGCGCGGCCCAGATCGGCAAACACAGTTTTAAAGTCGGTATCTGTCTGGATGATCTGGAGGAGTTCCCTCCGGACCTCCTCCATGCCGCTGGGGACGGCATCCCGGCCCAGAAAGACGGCCAGGAAAATCACCACACACAGGAACAGTTGAAAGAGACGCCTCTTTTCACGGGGCGCCAAAACCACGTTCCGTCTGTCACGCCGTCCGCCGGATACATTTCTCCGGCGACCCGTGGTCTCCCAACGCCGTGCGCTCTCCATGCCTGACGCCCTCCCATCCTCACGGTTTCACCCCATCCTATTCGGACGGGCCATGAGATATGACGGGTACCGGTTCCTCAGCCCTTCTTTTTCTCTCTGGCTTTGTCCATGGCATGGCGCACCGGTGCCGAGCGCTCCCGGCGATTGTTTTTGGCCAGCACGGCGGCGATCTGCCCGCTCACCTGCTCCATCTCCTGCCGGAACACCGTGGCCGACAGCCGCAGGGCGCCGTGGCCCAGGATGATGAGCTGTTCCGCACCGTCTGAAGTGGCCACCCGGACCCGATGGCGCTTGCCCAGCTCAAAGGTGGTCTTTTCGATGTAGGCGTCCGCCGTCTCGGCCTCCTTGGTGTATACCACATAAATATTGTGATAGCGGGTGACCTCTCCCAGGTTCCCCGGCACCTTGTAGGCGTCAAAAACCAGGATGACCTCACACTTGCGGAAGCCCTGGTAGTTGCTCAGGAGGTCCATGAGCATCTTCCGGGCGGCGTCCAGGTTGTCCTGGGCCACCGCTTTGAGCTCCTCCCAGGCAAAAATGATATTGTAGCCGTCCACCAGCAAATACTCCGGCCCCCGGTTCTGCTCCATGAGCCGGTATTTTTCCCCGTCTAGACTGGTCCGGGCCGGCTTGGGTGCAGGTCGGAATGCCTCCCGCTCCACCTTGCCGTAGGTCCGTTCATAGATGGCCTGCAACTCCTTGTCTTCCTCCAGCGAGCCTGCCCAGCTCCGCCGGCTCCCGCCGGCAGGCGTAGGATCCGGCGCTTCCTCCTCCACCGGCACAATATCGATGCCACTGCTCACATGGGCCATCTCGGGCACCTTGTCCCACTTCACCACATATCCGGCGCCATGGGCGCAAAATACCGAGTCGGCGGGATTCTCCAGATCCCGGTCCGGATCGTAGCCCATGGCCTCCACCACACCGGTCTGATCCCGGCAGGGCTCATAGCCCCGGAAAACGCAGTTCAGCCGCCCCTGGCCCCTGGTATAGGCCGTCACCTCTCGGGCATAGTCCCCCAGCTCGGCCACCGGAGCGGCTCCAGTGAGCACCGTCTCTGGTCCCATCGTCTCAGGCGGGTCTACCCTCCCCCCCATACGCTGGAGGTCAGACATGGCCCGGCCCACATATTCCCCGGGAATTTCGAGGCGAAAGTCATACCAGGGTTCCAAAAGGACGCTTTGAGCCTCCATGAGGCCCTGGCGCACCGCCCGGTAGGTGGCCTGTCGGAAGTCTCCTCCCTCAGTATGCTTCTCGTGAGCACGGCCCGCCGTCAGGATGATGCTCATGTCGGTGATGGGCGAGCCGGTGAGCACGCCCAGGTGGACCTTCTCCTCCAGATGGGTGAGGATGAGCCGCTGCCAGCGCCCTTCCAGCACATCCTCCGGACAGACGGTGTCGAACCGCAGGCCGCTCCCGGAGGGCAGCGGCTCCAACAGAAGGTGGACCTCGGCGTAGTGGCGCAGGGGCTCGTAGTGCCCCACACCCTCCACCGGGGCAGCAATTGTTTCCCTATAGACGATGCTCCCCGGCCCGAAGGAGACCTCCAGGCCGAACCGCTCCAGCGCTAGCCGCCGGAGGACCTCCAACTGGATCTGCCCCATGAGCTGGATGTGGATCTCCCGGAGCTGTTCGTTCCACACCAGATGGAGCTGAGGGTCCTCCTCTTCCAGCTGACGCAGCTTTATCATAGCAGTATAAGGATCCTGTCCCTCGGGCAACAGCACCTGGCAAGAGAGGACCGGCTCCAGGGCGGGCTCCTCCCCTGGCGGTTCGAATCCCAGTCCTTCCCCCGGCTTTGTCTGGCTCAGGCCGGTAACGGCACACACTGTTCCCGGCTCCGCCCGTTCTACAGTCTGAAACTTCTCTCCGGAGTAAATGCGGATCTGATCTACCTTCTCCTCCCACACCTTTTCATCAGGTAAGCCGGGGCGGCGGTTGGTCAGGAGGTTCTTTACCTTCAGCGTCCCGCCAGTGACCTTTAGATAGGTCAACCGGTTCCCCTGGCCATCCCGGGAAATTTTAAAGATTCGCGCTCCAAACTCCGCCGGTGCCGGCTTCTGGTGGGTGTAGCGGTCCAGACAGTCCAGCAGCCGATCCACCCCCTCCAGCTTCAGGGCAGAACCAAAGCAACAGGGAAAGAGCTTTCGTTCCGTAACAAGCCCAGCCAGTACGGCATCGGTTAAAGTACCGTCTTTCAGGTAGGTTTCCATAGCGGCCTCATCACACATGGCTGCCTCCTCCAGCCAATCCGCCCGGCTGCCTTCTCCTACATCTATACAGCCCTCGTCCAGCTTGGCCTTCAGCTCACGGATGAGCGCTGTCCGGTCCGCCCCTGCCAGGTCCATCTTATTCACAAAGAGGAAAACCGGCACGCCATAGCGTTTCAAAAGACGCCACAAGGTCATGGTGTGGCCCTGGACTCCGTCGGTGCCGCTGATGACCAGAATGGCATAGTCCAGCACCCCCATGGTCCGCTCCGCCTCGCTGGAGAAGTCCACGTGTCCCGGCGTATCCAACAGGGTAATAATAGTCTCTCCCAACGGCAGGATGGCCTGCTTGGAGAAGATGGTAATGCCCCGCTCTCGCTCGATGGGATCGGTGTCCAAAAAGGCGTCCTGGTGGTCCACCCGACCCAAACGTCGGAGAGATCCGCTCCGGTAGAGCAGGCCTTCCGACAGGGTGGTCTTTCCCGCATCCACATGGGCTAGAATGCCGACGGCCAGTTTTTTCATAAGCACTTCTTCCTCTTTGTCTGCTAGTTTGCCTTTAAAGCATAGGGAAAGGGCGGCGGAGCCGATGTCCGGTCCCCGCCGCCCCCATTCAGCTTTTTTTAGTGTACCACGCTCCGGACCTGGAATCAACCCAGGGCCCTTTCCGCCTTGCCACAGTTATTGCGCTTACATTCTCCCTCTCCCCCTTCCCGGAGTCGAGGGATGGAATTTATTCAATGGTGATGTTAACCCGCTGGGCATGAGGTGCTGTTAAAAAATAGCTCTATTACGACCTTACCTCACTGCTGGAGCAGTGGGAACTGGGGATCAGTCAGAAGGCTCCCCAACCTTGGTACTCAATGCTAACCAGCCTTCTATACCTTGGGGCCATGCCGTCGGCGGTTCTCTTTGCCATAAGCTTCAGTGAGGTGAGACGGAGGTTGAGGCATCCCCACAGCCTACTGTTGGCCATAGTTGTACACAGAAGGCATGCCTTTCCTCTTTCTGAATCTGTTTTCGGTACTTTTACTGTACGATGTAGCTCTCATTCCCCTGCTCCAGCAGAGAGGAAGAAAACAGGGTGCGGGCCAGGCCCACCAGGGCCACGGTATCTCTGCTGCCGCAGGTCTCATAGGGGGAGTGCATAGCCAGCTGAGCGATACCCACGTCGGCCGTCTTCACCGCCACATGCTGGGCGGAGATATTGCCCAGGGTGGTACCACCGGGGATGTCCGAATGATTGGTAAAGGTCTGGAGATGCACCCCGGCCTTTTCCGCCAGGACCCGGACCACCGCCGCGGAGACCGCATCGGTGGTGTACTTCTGGTTTCCGCTGAACTTGAGCACCACGCCCCCACCCAGCTTGGGACGGTTGATAGGGTCGCACCGGTCCCCATAGTTGGGGTGCACCCCATGGGCGTTGTCGGCGGAGAGCATGAAGCTCTGAGGCAGCTTCTGCAGGTACTCGCCAGGGGTGAGTCCAAGGCCCTCCGCGATTCTGCGCAGAGTGTCCTCCAGGAAAGCAGAGGCCGCCCCCTGCTTGGTGGAGGAGCCGATCTCCTCGTTGTCCAGCACCACGTGGACGGGGACGCTCTCCCCCGGCGCACTCTCCAGGAATCCAACCAACGAGGAGAAAGCGCACTGGATGTCATCCAGCCGGGGGCTAGACAGGAACTCTCCCTTTGCGCCCCATACGCTGGGTGCCTGACGGTTATACACGAACAGGTCGTGGCTCAGGATGTCCCCGTCGTTGGCGCCGCACGCCCTGGCTACCGCCTCCAGCAGGGGCTCCGCGTCTACCATGCCATAAAGGGGGAGCAGATCCCGCTGAACCTTGTACTCATGGCCACTGTTGGCGTTCCGGTCCATGTGGATGGCAAGGCTGGGAATGAGCAGCAGGTCCCGGTCCACGTTCACCAACCGGGTAGACACCCCCCGCTCCGTCTTCACCAGGACCCGGCCCGCCACCGACAGGGGACGGTCGAACCAGGGAGCCAACAGGGCGCCGCCGTATACCTCTACGTTAAGCTTCTGATAGGCCCCTTCCACGGCGATCTCAGGGTTCTCCTTGATCTTCAGCATGGGAGAGTCGCTGTGGCTGGCCATGATCATAAAGCCCCTAAAATCCTTCTCCGGCACCCGGAAGGCGATGATGGCCGACCCGTTCCGGGTGACGAAATATTTGCCTCCTGCCCGGATGGCCCAGTTTGCGCTCTCCAGGAGCTGCTCATAACCCGCCGCCAGCAGGCGGTTCTTCTGTGCTTCAATCACATGATAAGGGCTGGGGTTGGACTGGATGAAGTCCAGCAGCTCTTTATCATAATTGTGTTCCATGTTTCAGTCATCCTTTCGGCCAACCAGCTTCGGCGGACCGCGGCCCGCAGAGTCAGCCCAACAGGCATTATACTCCCACTATACGACAAAGAGCAACACAGTTTCCCGTTTTAATCCTCCGGCAGGCCCGCAGCAGGAAGGGTATACTCCTTACCGCCCACGGTCACCGACCGGATGGTGCTCAGGTCCAGGGCCTGGGAGAGGACGAACTCATACCGGACCGTCCCGTCATACATGAGCGCCGGCGTATTCTCTGCCGCCCACCAGCCACCGGAACCGTCCCGGGGCAGGTCCTCCACTGCCACCGAGGTGCCGTCCCGGAGGCGGAAGGTCATCCCCTCCAGAGCCTCATTGACACCCGCGGCCCAGCTTTTGAGATAGAGACTCCGCAGGAATCCCTCCTGGATCTCCGGCGGCAGGCCCCGGGAGTTTCCCTGGATCTGACCGGCACCGGAGGCGGCCAGCCATTCGGTGACATTCGGCGCCTCCAGCACCACCTCCAACTGCCCCACGGAGATGGAGAGCCAGGTGATCCGCCCCTCCATCTCATAGTCCGAGAGCAGTGGGACGTCCTCCGGATGCAGGTTGGCGGCCAGGTCGTCTGTGGTATTCACCACAGGGAGATCCACCTCACAGCGGACGGCCTGCTGCTCCACAATGGGAACGGTCACTGCTCCGTAAGTCTGCTCCGTCTGGCCGTCATGCCTAAGCTGGAGGATGAGCCCCACCTCCGCTACCTCCTCCAGCTCCTGACTGCGGAGGGATACCTTCACCAGGGCGGTCTGAGTCTCCCGGTCGTAGCCCACCTGTTCCAGGAGGGAGGTACAGGTGGACAGGGTGATGTCTCCGGGCCACCATTCGTACTCTGGTGCGTCTGCCGCCAGGGCCTCCGCCACATCGGGCGGCACCGGCGCAGCTTCCAGATAGGCGTAGACCCGATCCCCTGCGCACAGAGCGGCTGTCAGTTCCGCTCGGGGCTCCGTCTCCCCCGCCTCCCCACCGGTGGTCTCGTACTCCGACCACTCCGGAATAGGCTCCGTAGTCGTGACGCCCATATCTGCCCGTGCAATCTCCCGCAGGGAGTTGAGGACGGCAAAGGCGGTGGCACAGCAGAGCGTCCCCACAACCGCTGCGACCAGGAGCCCCCGCAGCAGGCGGCTGCGGCGCTGCGCACATCTCTTAGCCTCTTTCCCCTTGAGCATACTCATGGTCCGTGTCCTGATCCGCCGGGCGGAGAAGGGCGTGGCACCCTCCAGGTTCAGCCGTTCCTCCCGGCAGCCATCCATCAGGTCAAATATATCACGTTTCACCGGTCTCATCCCCTTTCGTCAACATGGCCTTCAGCTTTTCCCTGCCCCGTCTCAGCTTGGTCTTGACCGTGGGCTCCTTGAGCTCCATTGCCTCGGCGATCTCGCGCACCGTCTGGGCATAGTAGTAGTGGCGGAGAAAGATCTCTCGGTCCGTCTCCAGCAGGGCCTCCACCGCCTGGCGGACCTGCACCCGCTCCTCCTCCCGGGTCAGTCCCTCAGTGGGGTCGGAGGGGTCCGGGAGCTCCAGGATATTCTCCTCCAATGGCAGGGTCTTTCCGGCCTGGCGGAGCTTATTTCTGGCCTTGTTCCGGGCCACCGCCCCCAGCCATCCCTTCACATGGCCCGCCCGGAGGTCAGCGGCCTGGTCCCAGGCCGCCAGGAACACATCGGAGACCACCTCCTCCCCATCCTCTGGCGGCATGGCGCCCCTGAGAATGTTCCAGACGATCACGGAGACATAAGGCAGATAGGCCGTCATCAGGCCCTCCAGCCCAGCCGGGTCCCCGGCCCTAATCTTCCGCAGCATTGCCGCTTCTCTCATCACAAATGCTCACCTTCTCTCTCAGCTTTCGTAAACAATATCACATTTTGGGCACCGTTGGTTTCATCCCTGCCGCTTTTCGTTCATTTTCTTTTTTATTGCAATACGCACAACAAAAGAGCATAGATGACTTTGCTCTTCTGCCAAAACAGAGAAATCCAACAACGTTACTCCGCTTTCCGTTGACTTTTTGCCGGAATCTGTTGTATGTTTAATTCACATCATATGACTGACGGAAGTGGGCGGACCACATGGAGTATGATGCTTGAGATTGCCGACCGTCTGGGCACACCTAAAGGTGCCCGGACGGTCTTTTTGTATCTTCCGGGCGGAAAGGAGCACCTTTTGATTGGATACATCCACTCTGTGGAATCCATGGGTCTGGTGGACGGCCCCGGCGTGCGGGCGGTGGTGTTTTTGCAGGGCTGCCCTCTGCGATGCCTCTACTGCCACAACCCCGACACCTGGACCGGCGGCGGCACCGAGTTCACCCCGGAGGCCCTCACCGCCAAGCTACTGCGCTTCCGTCCCTACTTCTCTCGGGGCGGTGGCATCACCTTCTCCGGCGGGGAACCCCTTTTACAGCCGGAATTTCTGGCCGAGATGCTGGAACGTCTCCACACCACCGGGGTCCACACCTGCCTGGACACGGCAGGCGCCGGACTGGGAGACTACGGCGCCATCCTGCGCCACACGGACCTGGTACTCTATGATGTGAAGCACCACCAGGCGGAGGGCTACCGGCAGATCACCGGGCAGGACATGGACCGAACCCTGGCCTTTGTGGAGGCGGTGCGGGAGGCAGGTGTCCCCATGTGGGTGCGCCATGTCGTGGTCCCCGGCCTCACCGACGGCGAAGACCATCTGGCCGCTCTGGGGGACTACATTTCCACTCTGCCCAACGTGGAGAAGGTGGAGCTTCTCCCCTACCACACTCTGGGCGTCCACAAATACGAGGCCCTGGGCATCCCCTACGCCCTGAAGGGCGTCCCCCCCATGGACAAGACGAAACTGGAAGATTGGGAGCGGCGGCTCAATGATTGCTGCTGCCGGAATACCGATAAATGAGAAAGGAATGGGAGCTATGAGCATCGATGTAAACTGCACCGCCTGGAAGGGCTTCCGCACCGGCGAGTGGCGCCACTTGGTCAACGTGCGCAACTTCATTCAGAAGAACTACACCCCCTACGAGGGCGGGGACGAATTCCTGGCCCCCATCTCCCCCAAGACTGCCATGGTGTGGGAGAAGGCCGAAGCCCTCATCCTGGAGGAGATCAAAAAGGGCATCATCGACGTGGAGACCGACGTGGTCTCCGGCATCGACAACTTTGCCCCCGGCTACATTGATCAGGAGAACGAGGTTATCGTGGGTCTCCAGACCGACGCCCCCTTAAAGCGCATCGTCAACCCCTTCGGCGGCATCCGCAACGCCACCTCTGCTCTGGAGCAGTACGGCTACCGGCTCAACCCGGAGATCGAGCAGCACTTCCGCCTCTACCGCAAGACCCACAATGAGGGCGTCTTTGACGCATACCCGGAGCGCACCCGTCTGGCCCGCCATGCCGGGCTCCTCACCGGCCTGCCCGACGCCTACGGCCGTGGCCGCATCGTAGGCGACTACCGCCGGGTACCTCTCTACGGCACCGACTTCCTCATTGAGGAGAAGGAAAAGGATCTGGACATGCTGGACGGCCCCATGACCGACGAGCGCATCCGCCTGCGGGAGGAGGTCCAGATGCAGATCCGGGCTTTAAAAGAGATGGCCGCCATGGCCGCCCGGTACGGCTGTGACATCACCCGTCCCGCCGAAAACGCCCGTGAGGCGGTCCAGAACCTCTACATGGCCTATCTGGCGGGCATTAAGGAGAACAACGGCGCCGCCACCTCCCTGGGCCGCGTCTCCACCTTCCTGGATATCTACATCCAGCGGGATCTGGACAATGGCGTGTTGGATGAGCAGGGCGCCCAGGAGCTCATCGACCAGTTCGTCATCAAGCTGCGCCTGGTGCGCCACCTGCGCACCCCC
This sequence comes from Intestinimonas sp. HCP28S3_D6, assembly GCF_052065695.1. Lineage (NCBI taxonomy): Bacteria > Bacillati > Bacillota > Clostridia > Eubacteriales > Intestinimonas > Intestinimonas sp. HCP28S3_D6. The sequence continues at coordinate 2,018 of NZ_JBQHTM010000065.1, read as the reverse complement.
GAGTACAATGAGCTCTTCGGCGGCGATCCCACCTGGGTCACCGAGTCCATCGGCGGCATAGGCATCGACGGCCGCACCCTGGTGACCAAGAACTCCTTCCGCATGCTCCACACCCTCACCAACCTGGGCACCGCCCCCGAGCCCAACCTCACCGTCCTCTGGAGCAAGAACCTGCCCCAGGCTTTTAAGGACTACTGCTCCAAAATGAGCATTGCCACCGACTCCATCCAGTATGAGAGCGACGAGCTCATGCGCCCCATGTACGGCGACGACTACTGCATCGCCTGCTGCGTCTCCGCCATGGCGGTGGGCAAGCAGATGCAGCTCTTCGGCGCCCGGGCCAACCTGGCCAAGAGCCTTCTCTACGCCATCAACGGCGGCGTGGACGAGGAGAAGGGCGGCGTCATCGTCCCCGGCATCGAGCGCGACATGGACGAGGTACTGGACTACCCCAAGGTGCTGGGCAACTACAAAAAGGTCCTCTCTTATGTAGCTGAGCTCTATGTGGACACCATCAATATCATCCACTACATGCATGACAAGTACGCCTATGAGAGCAGCCAGATGGCCCTCCACGACACCCTGGTGGAGCGGCTGGCCGCCTTCGGCGTGGCCGGGCTGTCCATCGCCGCCGACTCCCTCTCCGCCATCAAGTTCGCCAAGGTGAAACCCATCCGCAACGAGGCAGGAATCGCCGTGGATTTTGCCATCGAGGGGGACTTCCCCAAGTACGGCAACGACGACGACCGGGTGGACGACATCGCCGTGGAGATCGTCTCCTACTTCTCCGCCGAGCTGAAGAAGCACCCCCTCTACCGCAATGCCATCCACACCCTCTCCGCCCTCACCATCACCTCCAACGTGATGTACGGTAAGAAGACCGGCGCCACCCCCGATGGCCGCAAGGCGGGAGAACCCTTCGCCCCCGGCGCCAATCCCATGCACGGCCGGGATGTGAACGGCGCTCTGGCCTCCCTCAACTCGGTAGCCAAGATCCCCTACCGGGCGGTATGCCAGGACGGGGTATCCAACACCTTTACCATCGTCCCCCAGGCTCTGGGCAAGGATGACGACCAGCGCCGTGACAATCTGGTGGCCATTCTGGACGGCTACTTCTCCCAGGGTGCCCACCACCTCAATGTGAACGTCCTCAATCGGGAAACTCTGGTGGAGGCCATGGACCATCCCGAAAAATACCCCAGTCTCACCATCCGGGTCTCCGGCTACGCGGTGAACTTCAACCGCCTCTCCCGGGAGCAGCAGGAGGAGGTCATCCGCCGAACCTTCCACACCGCCGTCTGACCTCGTTTCTCATCAGAAAAGACCAAGCCCCCGGTCCTGGATTGCAGGGCCGGGGGCTTTCCTTCTATTTGCTTACTCTATAATGTAAATTTGCTTAACAGTTATTCAGGCCAGAATCCCGGACCAGAGTATCCAATCGCTCTTGGGTTTCCACCCGATCCCGCTCGGCGGCGGCGGACATGGCACCCAATCGGTCCAACACCCCCGTGATCTGCCAACGGGTCTCCTCCACCGCCGCCTGGGACTGGCTGATTCGGTCCATTACCGCCCAGTCCACAAAAAGTCCGTCAAAGAAGTAGTCGGCAAAGCGCAGGAAGCCGTCGATGCTGACTTGCAGGTCAGCGTCGATGGTCACATCGGCCAGCTCCGTCTTGAACCGACGCAGCTCCACCTGGAGCTGTTCCACCGCCGCCTGGGCGCTGTCCAGATGGCTGTGCTTGGCCAGGTCGGCCACCAAGCCCCCACCCAACAGGTCCCAGGTGGCCCAGCCGTGGGCGCTGTCCAGGCTGTGCAGGATCTCATCCGCTGTCACCAACGCGGCCCGCCCGGCAGAGTTGGCCTCGTCCAGCTCCTTCTGCTGACTCCGAAGATCGGCCAGCCGCTCCTCTAGGGAACCTCTGAATAAAAGCCTTTATCCTGTTTCTACTCAATGTATTAGCCGCCATTTGCGCTTGGTTAAGGTGATTTCAGTGCAAAATAGCCATTATTTATCTGCT
>NZ_JBQHTM010000064.1:0-12658 GCF_052065695.1 Intestinimonas sp. HCP28S3_D6 | reverse complement strand
ATTAGCAAGGCTTTCGATTTTTGGTGGACGTTGCAAGTGCAAGCAAATTCCTCTATGTAACCTCTCGTTATACGAAATGATAGGAAATCCTATTCATTCTCGTACAGGGGTACTGGTGTTTTGGACACCTATTTAAGTCTGTTTAATATATCATTTCAAAACGAATTTTTCAACCAGAATTATCAAGAATTTCAAAGGTTTTTTCAGACTCAATGATTCTATGTAATTTAGACCTGCCGAAGCAGGTCTTTTTTTATTTCAGCATAATCTCTCTATCCTCAGCGCCGAGCATATAAGCACCCTTGGCAAAAGCATCCCTTGCCAGAAGCTCTGCTACATCAACCCTATCGAACAGCATCCATATTTCTTTCTCTTTCGGAGTCAGTTCATGGCTATGGTCAAACAAATGCTCAAGTCCCAATCCTTCAAGCAATGCCGACTTTGCTACTTTGTATTCCTCAGCTCTGCCAACATATTCGTCGTTCCTTTCCTTGGAAAATGCCTCGATATTGTCAGCTCTCAGATGCTCGTAATACTCGTCCATAAAGATTCTATCCATACTCGTTGACCTCCATAACAAAAAAAATAAGGGCAGACCCTTTTACAGCTATTGTAGCTATGTAAAAGGATCTGCCCTTGCAGTTACTATAATGTTTTTGCCAGCGACTTCAGGAGTGCTGCCATTTCCGGATTTTGCAGAAGCTTCAGAAGAAGTTCTTTATCATCAGCGGAGCTTTCCGTTGCGGCTGGTTGAACCGGCTCAGGCGTTGCCTGTCTGCCTGAGTAGAACGCAGCTTCCATTCTTTCAGCGTTCAGTCTGCGGTCATCGTCGATGATATGGGAGTAAATCCGTTCGTTCACCCTGATGTTTCATCGCATCCAACTTCATCTTGTAGGCAAATGCTCTTTCGCTCGGCAGGATACTCTCCCTCTGCAAATTCGCATCGACCATCAGAATAATGGCTGCATCATCATCCAGGTCACGAACAATCGCAGGCATGGTTTCCTTACCCGCAAGCTCCGATGCACGGTGCCGCCTGTGACCGGAAACGATTTCATAACCACCGTCGGGGTCAGGACGGACAATCGCAGGGGTGAGAACTCCAAAATCTCGGACGCTCTCTGCCGTTTTCATCATTTCTTCATCATCAACCACACGGAAGGGGTGTCCCTCAAAGGGGTGTAACTCAGAAAGCGGAATTTCCTGCACACGCTCCTGCTGGGCTTCAGCTCTGGATTGATCGGTGGAGAAAATATCATCGTACCCCTTCAAGCTGATGTTTGCGCCTTTTTTCTGCATTGTTTAACACCTCCTTCGTCAGAACTTTATAGGCTTCGGCAACTTTGCCTTTGGGATCATGCTTGAAGATACTGGTTCCCTCTGCGCTGATTTCCTCTGCACGGACGGAACGGGGAATATCTGTCTTGTAGACTTTCAGCTTTCCGCCGTAGCTCTCCCGAATCAGATTGCTGATGTCCTTGGAGTAGTTGGTGCGGCTGTCCACCATCGTCAGAAGAATCCCTTCAATCCTCAGTTTCGGGTTGATTTGCCTCTTGACCTTGTTGATGGTTCCAAGCAGCTGTTCCAGACCCTTTGCAGGAAGGTATGCTGCCTGAACCGGTATCAGCACATTGTCGGCAGCTGCCAACGCATTGACGGTCAGCATACCCAAAGACGGCATACAGTCCAGAAGAATGTAATCATAATTCTGTTTGACTGTATCCAGGTATTGCCGGAGAATGGTTTCCCGGCTCATGGCATTGACCAGTGCTACCTCCATACCTGAGAGTTCGATGTTGGACGGCACCAAATCAACGCCCTCCGGATGATGAAGAATCCCTTCATCGGGAGTAATAGGGTTTTCCATCATAATCTTTCCCATCAGATCGGAAAGTGTCGGAGACAGATCATCCGGGCAGGGATTGCCCAAACTGACCGTCAGGGAAGCCTGGGGATCGGTGTCTACCAGAAGCACCTTTTTTCCTTCAAGAGCCAAGCCAACGCCCAGATTCTCGGTGGTGGTGGTCTTTCCAGTGCCTCCTTTCTGATTGACCACCGCAATGATGGTTGCTTTTTTCGACATTTATCGTCACTCTCCTTCCTCTCGCTTCATTTTCAATTTCTTAAATCCTCCTTCCAAATATCCGTGTGACATATCGTGCCGAACAAGAGCATCGTAGTAGGTGTCTATTGTCGTCGGCGCATTGTATATCGTAGTCAGCATATACTGACGGATATTTCTAATCTTTGTGGTGTTCTCTTTGAAGCAGTCCATAACATATCGAATATGCTCGACATTCAGTTTCATAAACCGGCTGCGGACAATTTCTGCCGGACGCTCCTCTGCACCAATGCGAATCAACGGTCGCTTCGTGCAAACTGTTTCAACGATCAACTCCAGAATGTTATCCAGCATTTCGGAATCGTAAGGGTAATCCTTCTTCAACAAATCCATACTGAGCTGATCCGAGAAATAATCAAAGTATTCTTGATACCGGTCATTCTCGTCTATCATTCCACCCTTTCCGGAAGGAAAGATAGAATCAGTATCACTAAATTCAGTATTTTTAATATCAGTATTATTACATTGTGATTTCGGAAGTTCTTGAGTTGTGATTTCCATTGTTCCAGAATTGTGATTTTCACAATTCAAGAGTTGTGAATCCACAGCAGAGATAAAGTTCTTCACATAGATCAGGTTGGGCTTTCCCAAACCCTGGCGCTTGCGTTCAATCAATCCTGCTTTCTTCTCAAGTTCACTGAGCAGTTTGATAGCCTTTTGTTCAGCGCAGTTCAGAGCTATCTTCGCTTCGTCGATTGTAAAAATGATATACACTCGACCGTTTTTATCTATCCAGCCATTCTTGGCAGACAAGCTCATGCGGTCAAGCAAAATGCCATACAGCATCTTGGCATCAGCGGAAATATTCCAGAACCTCTCGTTCGTGAACAACACCTTCGGAACTCGATAGAATGTGAATTGATCGGATTGCTGACCGTAAAAATAATCAAAACTCACACGGCTTCACCACCTTCTTTCTGCGGAAAACTTTCTGTTGTCAGTGGAACGCTGCGGAAAGTCGTATCCGTCTTTTCGTGAGGACATCGGGCAAAATAGCAGAAGCGGTATTCCTGTTCATACGCATCCATATCAACGAAGCCCCACTTCACGCATAACCTTCTTCGTACACCAACCAATGCACGGGTGATCTCGCCCATAGGGACAGCCATCACATTCCGACTTGGGTTTCGGCGGCAAAGAGATTAAGTAGTAGCAATTATCTCTACCCAGACGGCAACCCTTTCTGCCATTTGTCCAGAAGTAACAGTAATGACAGTCGCTCGGCTTGTCTGCGGCATAAACAGGCTTGCTCAAATAAAACACCTCCCATCTCTTGTATTTGCCCATGGTTTTGGGCATAAAAAAAGAGCGCCTATCCATCCCCGATGCGGGGCAAATAGACGCTCTATGTATATAACGATATTCAATTTTATCTGCTATAACTGCATGGTACTCAAAACATCCGCCTTTTTTGATTAGCTGGATTTTTGGCACGATTTTGGGACTGATTAGCAGGAAGGGCATTTTCATTAGCAAGAACAGCCCGTTTTCTGCTAAAAATTAGCTGGCGATTTTGTCTTATAACAACCGTTCGATTCTGGAGGGGTTGTCAAAAATCAAATTTTGGAGTAGAATTTTATCCCATACAGTGAAAGAGCTTTTTCGCAGCTTTTTATATAAGAAAAGCCGAAAACCCTTGAAAACAAAGGCTTTCGGCGTTGTTAGCTGGCGTCCCAGAGAGGATTTGAACCTCCGACCCCACGCTTAGGAGGCGTGTGCTCTATCCAACTGAGCTACTGAGACATGGCTGGTTTTATGACTAAGCCCGAAGAAATTCGAACTTGAATCCTGTATGAAGTTTTTCCAAGGTGACCGTTGTAACGCAACCTTAGGAGGTGGCAGATCAATCAAATACGGCTATCAGGGAGAAATCTTAGAAAGAAAATAAGAAAACCATGTTCGACATCTATCATGTATCCGAAAACAGATTTTAGAAAAGGGGAAGAAAACGATGCTTGATATCCCCACTTGCTTTCGTAAACTACCCAATTTTCTAACTACCTTGTTGGAAGATCCTGCACTCTCCACCGATGACTTCCGGCAGCTTCACCACTCCTTTGAGGAGGCATGGGAAAAGGTGTCTATGGATGCCCTCCTGGCCGGTCACCCGTTCTGGTATGTCTGTACCGGCAAAACTGCCTGCCAATTGTTCCTTTATCGAACCTGGAACTGGAGCAAAAGCCTGCGTCAAAACAAGGCCCAACTCCACCTGATCCAGGAGCAGCTTCAAACGCAATTCGTACCGGCAGAAGGCCCACAGATTACACCCCAGTCCGCCGAACATCTGCTACAGTTTTTGGATGGGGATTTTGCCTTCTCTCACAAGGTTCTGGCTCCCACTCCCATGCTTATATTTCTGCCAGACTGTGGGCACCAGACCTATGATGCTTTCTGCAGGCCCTATGTCCTCAAAAATAATGCGGTTGTCTGTGACATTTTCCTGCCGTACATTCTGCGGGACAAAATCGCCACACCGGAGAGCATCTTTCTCCATGAACTGGGCCATGTTCTCAACGTCCGCTTGACCGGAGACATCACCCAGGCCCCACCTGCCTTTCTGGACTTCGGAGAGCCTTTCTTCCCGGGGCTGAACACCAAGCATCGCTCCATCTCCGGCGAACTTTTTGCCCACTGCTTTGCCATAGGAATATTCAGCCGGCATCCGGAGCTCCGTGAATTTGATCCCTTTACTGAGGTGGCCCCGGAGGACAAGCAGGCCTTCCAGCATTTTGTGGAGGCCCTCATCTGCGCTCTGCCGGGATAACCTCATCGCACTCTTACAACTGAATCAGCCGCCTTCCGCGGGGAAACGTCAAGCATATCTGTTTACGGCGTTTCCGTCCGTGGACAGGCAAACAGCTGCGTTTTCCCGCATATCCTTTACTATTTCGATGGAAAGGAGCCATGATAATGGGAAAACGCCAGCTGCAAATTACCTGTCACTTTGGCAAAGAGGAGGCGAGTGAACTTTTATTTCGCTCGTTTCTGTTGTTTCTCCGTCGGGAACTGCAACAAATGCATTGAGCCTATGCTGTATTGCCAGAGTAGCAGCTTACTTTGCGATAAATGGCCGCTTATCTCAGGAGGCAGATTATGTACTTAGAGATAAGCAACCCTATGGACTACCATGTGGGTCTTTATATCAGACTGTCAAAGGAGGATGAGAACGAAGGACCATCCGAGAGTGTCAACAACCAGAAATCCATGCTGGAGGAATTCGTCCGGCAGCACCGTTTGAGCGTCTTTGATACCTATGTGGACGACGGCTGGAGCGGGACAAACTTCGACCGCCCTGATTTTCAGCGAATGATCGCCGATATTGAGGCCAGGAAAGTCAACATGGTCATCACCAAGGATCTCTCCCGGCTGGGCCGTGACTACATTCTCACTGGCCACTACATGGAACGGTACTTTCCAGAACACCGAGTGCGGTACATCTCTCTGCTGGACGGCATTGATACCGGGGTGGACTCCACTGCCAATGACATCACCCCCTTCCGGGCGATTATGAACGACATGTACGCCAAGGACATCTCCAAAAAGATCGCCAGTGTCAAGCATGACAAGCAGCGCAAGGGGCTGTTCATCGGCGGCAAGCCGGTCTATGGCTACAAGATGCACCCCACGGAGAAAAACAAGATCGTCATTGACACGGAGGTCGCCCCCACAGTGCGCCGGATCTTCGGCATGGCCCTCTCCGGCATGAGCTGCCGGCAGATCGCCGCCCGGCTCAACGAGGAGCATGTCCCCACCCCCGCCACCTATGCCAACCTCCCCGTGGCAAACCCCGGCCCCTATACCGGCCTGTGGTCCAGTGAGCGCATCTCCGATATGCTGCAAAATGAGACCTATATCGGCAACATGGTTCAGGGGCGCAGCCGGAAAATTAACTACAAGACGAAGAAGTGCATCCGCCAACAGCCTAAAGACTGGGTGGTGGTGGAGGGTACCCATGAACCACTCATTGACCGGGAGACTTTTGACAAGGTGCGCCGGCTGGTAGACAGTCGCAAGCACACCCGTAGCCGCACCTACGATTTCCTTCTCAAGGGCCTGATTTTCTGCCACGAGTGCGGCTATCCCCTGGCGGTCCTCAACCGGAAAAACGCCAAGGGGGAGGATGTGCTGTATTTCGTCTGCCGTACCTACCAGCGCTTTACCAAGGCCGGGGTCTGCACCTGTCACTCCATCAAGGAGCAGGTGGTCACCCAGGCGGTGGTGGAGAAGGTACAGGAGGTCTGTCGGCAGTACCTGCACCCGGAGCAGTTACTGCCTATCGCCCAGCAGGAGATTGCAAAAGCCCAGGCGGAAGCGGAGCATGAAAAGGAGATCACCGCACTAAAGGCCAAGATTGAGAGTCTATCCACCCACCTGGATCAGGTCTATCTGGATAAGCTGTCTGGACTGCTGGACGAGGCAGACTTTCAGCGGGTCTACCGAAAGGTCAAGGCCGAGCGGATGGCAGCGGAGCAGCGGCTCTCCCAGATTGACCGGCCGGATTTTTCCCCGGAGGAGCAGGACAGCCTGGCCAAAAAACTGGTGGAGCGCTTTCTGACCACCGCCCCCACAAACCGGGAGGTATTGGTCTCCCTTTTGGAGCGGGTGGAACTGACCGAAGAAAAAGAGGTCATTCTGCACTTCCGGTTCCGGGAACTGGAGAAGCAGGCATGACCCCTGTATTTGCAAGGCTTTGCGCCGTTTTGAGGCGCTTTTCTTTGGGTGAAAAATCGTTTACAGTAGCGGCGCTGGGATACATAGGACCGTGAGATTCCACTCTCCGCAGCGATCTCTCTCTGTGTCCTGGGAGGATGACCATCCAGACCATATCGCTGGACAATGATGCTTCTCTCCCTCTCGGTGAGACAGCGTTCCACGCACTGACGTACCTGCGCCTGGGCGTCCCGGTTATCCAACTCCTCCAGCATATCATCATCCACACTAAGCACGTCCATCAAGGAGAGGGACCCGCCATCCCCATCCCCCTCTAGGCTATCCGACAGAGATACCTCCCCCTGGAGCTTCCGCTGTGCCCTGAAATGCATGAGGATCTCATTTTCGATGCATCGGCTGGCATAGGTAGCCAGCCGGACATTCTTATCCGGTTTAAAAGTTGTTACCCCTTTGATGAGACCGATGGTTCCGATGGAAATAAGATCATCCTGGTTTCCGGCCTGGGTATAGTATTTTTTGACAATATGCGCCACCAGGCGCAGGTTGTGTTCAATGAGCTTGTTTCTGGCCTCCAGGTCGCCTTCCGCATACTCGGCCAGATATCGTCGCTCCTCCTCTGCCTTCAACGGCTTTGGAAATGATCCTCCTCCCTCTGACAGCCGTAGTGAGAAGAATGTACCGTTGAGCACGAGCAGCATCCACGCCATGAACATACCGCCGCCCTCCTTTCCCTGTTCTGCCTAACATTCTATTCTCCCTTTGGCACGTCCTAGCAGAAACGGCTGAAAATCATTTAAACCCAACAAGATTTTCTCACAGATAGGAAAAGCCTGGAGCACCTCGCAGCACTCCAGGCTTTTTCAAAATGCTCATCTACTTCAGAAGAGCCGTTTTCCAGCGGCGTATTTCGCAAAGGGCCGGCCGTCGGAGAGATAGACCACCCGTTCCAGCCGCTCGGCAAGGGTACACGCACGGGTCGTGGGCAGATTAGCATCGTCCATCACGATGGCATCGAACTCGTATCCCGGCTCAAAACTGCCAACTTTGCCGAAGAAGGCACCCCCACCCTTAGTAGCCAGATACAGCGCCTCGGCAATAGTCAAAGCAGGGTCATCCTGATTCACCAACCGCCAGCGCAGCTTGGAGCACTGGATGGCGTCGGTCATGGCCCGGAAAATAGACAAGTGCGCCCCACCGGCCACATCACTGCCCAGGCCCACCCGCTGCCCTTCCCGTAGAAAGGTTCGCACCGGTGCAATACCCGATGAGACATTCATATTGGACTGGGGACAGTGGGCGATAAAGACACCGTTCTCCTTCATCAGTCTCCGCTCCTCTTCCCCACTCCAGACACAGTGGGCCATTACCGTGGGACAACCTGCCCCAAAGAGGCCGAAGCGGGCGTAGGACTCGCCATAAAAGCGGGTGTCAGGGCATAGCTCAGACACCCACTGGATCTCGGAACGGTTCTCCGAGAGGTGGGATTGCATGGCCGTACCAAACGCCCGCTGGAGTTCACCAAGACCGTCCATAAGCTCATCGGTGCAGCTGGGGGTGAAGCGCGGGGTGAGAATGGGACGCACCAGTTGGAAACCACTGCTCTCCTCCAACCAACGGTGGGTCTCAGATAGGGACTCCTCCGTGGTCTCACAGAGAATGTCCGGGCTGTTCCGGTCCATATTCACCTTTCCCACAAAGCAGGGCAATCCGGCCTGCTCTAGCTGTTCCATCAGCATCAGTGTGGCCGCTCGGTGGATGGTAGCGAAGATGCATGCCCGGGTGGTAGCGCTGTTCCTCAGCTGCTCTGTAAAAATCTCATAGGCTCGGCGGGCATAATCCGGATCCGAAAAATGACTCTCCTCCGGGAATGCGTTGTGCTCAAGCCAGTCCAAAAGCTCCATATCCATGCCCAGCCCACGATAGGCGTACTGACTAGCGTGGACGTGGAGGTCAATTAGACCGGGCAGGATGAGCTTCTCCCCAAAATCCTCCATGGGAAGGCCCCGGTAGTGCTCCGGCAGACTGTCAAAGACTCCGGCCACCACGCCGTCTTCACACACCAGATAGCTCCCCGGCCGCAGCTCCAACTGTTCGCAGGTGGGGGTGTAGATCACGTTGCCCTTCAAGGCAAAGGTTCGTTCCATGATTTGCTCCTTATTCCGTGTGGGTTTCCTTCGGACACCCACAGTGTACCACAAACCTCACTTCCCGGCAATGCGGAAACGCTTCCCGGCCATACAAAAGACCCGACGCCTTTTTCCGGCGCCGGGTCTTTGACTTTCCTGGGTCAGGCTGGCTCCTCGGCAAAGTTGCCGGTATAGAGCTGGTAGTACTTACCCTTTTTCTCGATCAGTTCATCGTGGGTTCCACGCTCGATGATGCGGCCCTGGTCCATGACCATGATGCAGTCGGCGTTGCGGACGGTGGAAAGCCGGTGGGCGATAACAAAGGTAGTCCGCCCGGTCATCAGGGCATCCATACCGTCCTGAACCAGCTTCTCGGTACGGGTGTCGATGGAGGAGGTGGCCTCGTCCAAAATGAGCACCGGGGGATCGGCCACGGCGGCCCGGGCAATGGCCAACAGCTGCCGCTGGCCCTGGCTCAGGTTGGCGCCGTCTCCGGTGAGCATAGTGTCATAGCTGTCAGGCAGACGGCGGATGAAGCCGTCGGCGTTGGCCAGAGTAGCGGCGGCCATACACTCCTCATCGGTGGCGTCCAACCGGCCATAGCGGATGTTCTCCATCACCGTGCCGGTGAAGAGGTGGGTGTCCTGGAGGACGATGCCCAGAGACCGGCGCAGATCCGGCTTTTTGATCTTGTTGATATTGATGCCGTCGTAGCGGATCTTGTCGTCGGCGATGTCGTAGAACCGGTTGATGAGGTTGGTGATGGTGGTCTTGCCGGCGCCGGTGGCGCCCACAAAGGCGATCTTCTGGCCCGGCTTGGCCCACAGACTGATGTCGTGGAGAACCATCTTATTTTCGTCATATCCGAAGTCCACGCTGTCGAAGACCACACCGCCCTCCAGCTTGGTATAAGTAACGGTACCGTCGGCCTTGTGGGGGTGCTTCCAGGCCCATACATTGGTGCGCTCAGAGGCCTCGGACATGGTGCCGTCGGCGTTCTCCTTGGCGTCCACCAGCTCCACATAGCCCTCGTCCTTCTCGGGCTCCTGGTCCATGAGGTCAAAGACACGGGAGGCGCCAGCGGCGGCGGTGACCACAAAGTTGATCTGCATACTCACCTGGGTGATGGGCTGGGTGAAGCTCTTGTTCAGGCCCACAAAGGTGATGACGGTGCCCAGAGTGACCCCGGCCAGACCGTTGATACCCAGGATGGCGCCCACAATGGCCACAAAGGCGTAGCTCAGCCAGCCGATGTTGGCGTTGATGGGCATGAGGAGGTTGGCATACCGGTTAGCCAGGTCAGCACTCTGACGCAGGGCCTCATTGACCCGGCGGAAGTCGGCCTTGGCGGCCTCCTCATGGCAGAAGACCTTGACCACCTTCTGGCCGTCCAGCATCTCCTCGATGAAGCCGTCCACGATGCCCAGGTTCTTCTGCTGCTGCACGTAGTACTTGCCCGACAGCTTGGAGAAGTTGGAGGTCACAGTGAGCATGATGGCAGCGGTAATCAGGGAGATGATGGTGAGGAATGGATTGAGCAGCAGCATGGTTACAAGGGTCGCCACCATGGTAATGGTGGAGTTGATGATCTGGGGGATGCTCTGGCTCATGAGCTGTCGGAGGGTATCCACGTCGTTGGTATAGACCGACATGATGTCGCCGTGGGCGTGGGTATCAAAGTACTTGATGGGCAAAGACTCCATTTTGCGGAAAAGGTCGTTGCGCAGCCGGCGCATGGTGCCCTGTCCGATGGTGACCATAATACGGTTGTAGGCAAAGCCGGCAATCACACCCACTGCCATGAGGGCAATAAGCTTACGCAGCTCCCCCCACAGCCCGGAAAAATCCTGGCTGCCGCCAGAGAGCATGGGGATGATGTAGTCGTCCACCAGGGTCTGGGGAAAGGTTGCCGCAATGACCGTGGCCACTGCCGACACCAAAATACAGCAAATGACCAGCAAAAAGAGCGGCCAGTAAGAGCGGAGCATATACCGTACCACACGGTTCAGCACCGGCATGGCGCTCCGGCGAGGCTGCTTGGTTTCCATGTTTCTCTCCTCCTTTTACGCGCTCTGGTCGAAGTCGCCGCCGCCCTTGACCTGAGACTCATAGATCTCCTGGTAGATGGCGTTGGTCTTGAGCAGATTTTCATGGGTATCAAAGGCGTCTACCTTGCCGTTGTCCAACACTAGGATGCGGTCGGCGTTCTCCACACTGGAGACCCGTTGCGCGATGATGATCTTGGTGGTGCCGGGGATTCTTTGGGCAAAGGCGGCCCGAATCTTGGCGTCGGTAGCGGTATCCACGGCGGAGGTAGAGTCGTCCAGGATCAGGACCTTGGGCTTCTTCAGCAGGGCCCGGGCAATACACAGGCGCTGCTTCTGGCCGCCGGAGACGTTGGAACCACCTCGCTCAATGTGGGTGTAGTAGCCGTCGGGGAAGCGGTCGATAAACTCATCGGCGCAGGCTGCCTGACAGGCCGCAATACACTCCTCCTCTGTGGCGTCTGGATTGCCCCAGCGGAGGTTATCCAAAATGCTGCCGGAGAAGAGGGTGTTCTTCTGGAGTACTACGGACACCTGGTCCCGGAGGACCTCCATGTCGTAGGTGCGCACGTCCCGACCGCCTACACGGACGGTACCGGAATCCACATCATAGAGCCGGCAGATCAGGTTGACCAGACTGCTCTTGCCAGAGCCAGTGCCGCCGATGACCCCGATGGTCTCGCCGGTCTTAATGTGCAAGTCGATGTCGGTGAGGGCGTTCTTGCCGGAGCCGTGCTTATAGGAGAAGGTCACGTGGTCAAAATCAATGGAGCCATCAGGCACCTCAAAGACCGGCTCGGCGGGCTCTTGGAGGTCGGGCCGCTCGTTAAGCACCTCGCTGATTCGGCGGATGCTGGCCATGGACATGGAGATCATAACCACCACCATGGAGAGCATCATGAGGCTCATGAGCAAGCTCATCACATAGCTGAAGAGGCTGCTGAGCTCACCGGTGGACATATCGCCGATGACGATGTACTGGGAACCCAGCCAGGACACCATGATGATGCAGAAGTAAACGGCGGTCATCATAGCCGGGTTGTTGAAGGCCAGCAGACCCTCTGCCTTTACGGAGAGACGGTAGAGGTTGTCGGAGGCCTTGCCGAACTTGTCGTTCTCGTGGTCCTCCCGGACAAAGGCCTTCACTACACGGATAGCGGAGATGTTCTCCTGAACGCTGGCGTTCAGATCATCGTAGCGCCGGAAAACCTCGTTGAAGATTTTCATGGTCACCACCATGATAGCCCCCAGCACCACAATCAGAAAGACCACCGCGATAAGGAAGGTGAGGCTCAGCTTGGGGCTGATGATGAGGCACATGATGTAGCTGAAAGTCAGCATCAACGGGGACCGCACCGCGATGCGGATGACCATCATGAAGGCGTTCTGCACGTTTGTGATATCGGTGGTCATACGGGTGACCAGGCCGGGTACGCTAAACTTGTCGATGTTGGAAAAGGAAAAGGTCTGGATGTTGTTGTAGATGGCCTCCCGCAGGTTGGCGGAAAGACCAGAGGAGGCGCTGGCCGCGAATTTACCGGCCGCTGTGCCGAAAGCCAGGCTCAGTAGGGCCAGAACCACCATTAGGGAACCTCTGAATAAAAGCCTTTATCCTGTTTCTACTCAATGTATTAGCCGCCATTTGCGCTTGGTTAAGGTGATTTCAGTGCAAAATAGCCATTATTTATCTGCT
>NZ_JBQHTM010000063.1:0-13098 GCF_052065695.1 Intestinimonas sp. HCP28S3_D6 | reverse complement strand
CCGGAAATCTGCATCGTCTTAGCCCCTTTCAGATGCCGTTTGGCATTCTGCACAATTTGACAGGTAAAAGTTCGTTGACTTTTTCGATTGAAAAATGTCATTTCATAACAGTCTATTTGCTTTTCTTCTGAAAGTCGTTCTTGGATATATCCTTTTGTGCTTCTGTCGTATTTATAACCAAACTCTTTATACAAGCGCTGCTTTCCAATTCGAGTTTTATAGGCAAACAACGCTAATTTTATATGTTTTGTTTCACCATGCAACAGGAAAAATTTATTTTTTTCAATAGTTTCGGTTAAATCGTCCAAGGTCGCATTTCCCTTAACTTCTATGATCATTATGCAATCATGGGGATCTACCAGAAAAGCATCTCCGCCTAATTGACGTCTATAGAAATTTTTCCTGCACACAAGGATGTCGCATTGCGGGCTTTGATGATTGGCCCATGCAATAAAGCCGGTAACAAATTCCAGCATTTGGAACCGTTCCTGGAGGCAATTTTTGAGGATGTTTTCTCCACATCTACCCATCTCAGCATGATGTTGTAATTTTTCAGCTATAAAATATTTACAAAACAGAAGTTCTTCCGAATATTCCTCATATATCTTTGTAACATCTTCTTCCATAATAGACCTCTTGCTAGCTTAAAATTTTTGTTTAGAAGTCTTTTTGAGCATTCGATAGCCATCTGTTCCACTTATCTCAAGCATAGAATATTTCGTTAACATCTTCTCTAAGCTTATGCGAATTTGGACAGGAGTGTAGGAAGTTAATGCCCCTTGGTTAATGATGGACTTAGTCCAGTTTCTCTGCTGGTTGTAGAGGGTCCAAAACCGGTTTATATCAAAACTGGAATTCTGTGTCGCTATTTGTTGCACCATTGCGTTCAGCGTATTTCGATCTTCCTCCGAAACGCCTTGCGGAATCATATTTCCCATAGCAGAAGAAATGTTCTGTGCCGTAACTCCTGTGCAAGCATTATTAAAATCATCCATAATAAACTGAGATTCTATATTGGCTAAAATATTTTGGGTTATCTGAAAGGAATTCTTTTGGAATGTCTTCATGAGCAACTGTTGTTCCTGAATCTCTGACACATACTCATACAGTTGATTCAGTGCTGTGTAGCTGGTCGCATCCATTTTTCTGACAAAGTAATGTTTGTACTTGTTCCAATAATCCGTTTCCATCAAGGGAAGCGATTCATAGAACGCGGTTTCATTCAGTTGTCCGTCCACAATAAATGTGGAAATTTCCCGTAACCGCTCCTGGAATTCATCAATTTGAAGCACGATAAGAGAAGCTGCATCAATCTTTTGCTTCCGCTCCTGCAATATATAGGTTGCAAGGGCAAAGCTGCCTACGACAATAAGTAAAATATTTGCCCAGTTCTCTGAAATAAATTTCACCATTAATAAAGCCCCCTTACTGCAAATCAAGCACTCGCTCAATTTTCTTCTTCTTTTTATCAATTAGTGAGGCAATAAACTCTTCGTAAGATTCATCAGGATACAGTGGATTTTTTACTGGCGCATACTCATATGCGCCAGTAAATCCTTTCGCCAACGCAGCTAAAGTTTTTAAGGCCTGTGCAAACGGAATGTCTTCAGGATTTTTTATCTTGGAAATTGTCGGCTCAATATGGTTATACAGGATTTTAAGTTGTTCAAGATGCTCCTCCAAAACCAGGGGTTTTCCAGTTACAGGGAAGATGTGCTTGATTCGGCGCTCTAGAATATGAGATAATTCTTCTTCTGTAACTTGTTCATCGGATGTTCCACGTCGTATATAAATAGTAGAGGGCTTAATATTGGAACCTTCTTTTCGAGATATGAATGGTAAAAATTGGGGAGTGTCTTCAACAAAAAGCATTTGAAATTGTTTTCCATTCAATGCCTCATACTCAGATGTTTGGTAGCTAAAATCATATACATCATACTTCAAACTGGAAGAAATATATGGCTTTATCCATGTCCCTATCTGCTCTTTGGCCTGTAACTCTTTCAACCCATTACATGAAAATGTTTTATCGTCATTTTCATGTACGCCAAAAACAACAATTCCACCACCATAATTTGCTAAGGCAAGCATTAATTTTGCCAGCTTATCCTTCTCAATCCACTCTTGTTTAAAATCAATGGCGTTGTGTTCGCCCGTTTGGTCCTGCAAGAATTCACGAAAGTGATCCAATGTTGGTTCTTGAAGAAGTCGATATACAGTATCTTTTATTTGTTTAGGGAATTCCATAAGTTTACCTCACCCAAAATATTCCTGCATCAGCGCCTTTTTCAGTGTTTCCAGCTTTTCAAGGCTGTGGCTGACGGTGGTTTTCATTTTTTCGGTCTGCTTTACAAAGAAAACATATTTGTGTTGTTCATGCAAAGATGGTCGAATATATTCCATGTTCATAAAGGGCTTCTGTGTTATTTTTTTTAAATCTCCTGCGTCTTGAAAACGTGTAAAATTGATGTGCTCCATCAGTGCGCATAGAAAAAGCAGGTCATATTTTTGTGTATCATAGTCACTTACATACATGGCGTTATCAGTGATCCAAAGCGGTCCTTCAACAAAACGAACATTACCGCTCTGAAACCCAACACGACCAACAACAAGAGTATTATTTTTTATCATGGGGTCATCTGTATACCATGAAACACCGTTACCACCGTAAGCAGGAATACCAGAAGTAAAGCGTTTTGATTCAGGCAGAAACTTTCCATTTGATAATTTGAAAAAGTTTATTCCTTGTTCGGTTGGTAGCCCTTTACTATTGTAGATAGGCTCTCCAAACATCTCCACAAATCTAGCCTTGACCATCTCATCCAGCTTGTTAAGCTGCTGGCGGCGTTTGGAAATCAGGTGGCTGACCTTATCCAGCACCGCCGCAATTTTGCGCTGTTCGTCAAAAGATGGGAGTGGAATGTGTAAATCAGCTATGTGTTCATTTCTCAAATTATTTATGTTAGCCCCCGCTGATGCTGCTGAAATATGGTTGCGGTAATAAGGGGACTGAAAGAAGTGTCCCATGTATTCACAGCATTCTATTTTAGGGCGTACAACTTTGCAAAACGCTCCAAATACCATAGGTAAGTCTTTATCTACAAATGCGGCCTTTCCAACTAGTTCCTTACTGCCGCTAGACGTGCATACAAGTATGTCTCCCTGCCTTAAATATTGAGATTCACTTACTTTATTTTTTGAAACATATACCACATCATCAATCACGATTTTTCCATTTTGAATGTTGTTTGCACGCAATAAAATAACACTGTTGTTATTTAGATTATCATGCAAATCCGCTGGTTTATATGAAACCCCCCGGATTTGCTCTATAATATCTCCTAACTTTGCCATCACAGCATCCCCTCCAATTCCGCCAGCCCTGCGGTGATCTCCGCCTCCAGCGCATGCAGGTCTTTCATCAGCTCTTTTGTCGGGGGATATTCCACCGGCACATACTCTTCCTTTTTATATTTATTGATGGACAGATCATAGTCGTTGTCGGCAATCTCCTGCCGGGGTACCAAAAAGCTCTGCGCGGTGCGGGGGCGGTCGGCTTCCTGATCGAGGTTGTGGAACCGCTGGATGATGTCGGGGATGTCGTTGTCCGAAATTTCGCTGCGCTTGTCGTCCAGAGAAAAGCCGTCGGCCTTCATGTCATAGAACCACACGTTTTCGGTGCCGCCCGCGCCGGTCTTGGTGAACACCAGCACTGCCGTGGACACCCCCGCGTAGGGCTTGAACACGCCGGAGGGCATGGAGATGACGGCCCGCAGCTGATGGTTCTCCACCAGTTCCTTGCGGATGGCTTTGTGGGCCTTGGATGAGCCGAACAGCACCCCGTCCGGCACGATGCAGGCGCACTGGCCGCCCTTTTTCAGCATCCGCAGAAACAGCGCCAGAAACAGCAGCTCGGTCTTTTTGGTGTTGGTCACCGCTTTCAGATTGTCGTGGATGCTCTCCGCGTCCACGGTGCCCTTGAACGGTGGGTTTGCTGATGTTAAGCAAAGACTAAAAAAATATGGGCTGTTCAAGCCCACATGCGAAGGAGCGGTACCCGGCAATCCAGGGCCCGCTCCTTCTGTTATTCTGCTGTATTCTCCTGCCCAATCAACCGGGCAATCTCATCAGAGAATCGATAGATGATCTCCACCCTCATGCCGCTGTACACATTCACACGGTCGATAAAGAACAGGAGCATTTCATTGGTCAGCTCGTCCGCAGTCAGCGTCCGGCGGGCCATATCGCAGGTCTCCGTTAATTCGTGGTTTCTGCTCTGAGAAAGGGCTAAAAGCTCCTTTTCCAGCCGCTCTTTCTCGGAGCTGAGGCTGTCGTTCTCCGCGTTCAGTTTATCGCGTTCCATGAGGTATATATCCCTCTGAAGTCGTCCTTCGGCATACCGCTCGTAAGCACTGACCCGGCTGACGGAAATCTGCTTCATGCGTTTCTCAATCTGTTCCAGCCGAAATCTGAGGTTTTCCTCTGTGCCTTCGCTGGCCGCTGCCGCCGCATACAGGCGATCATCTGCATCCACCAGCAGACGGAGCTTCTCAATCAGGTCGTTCTTCACGATGCGCTCCAGGTCGGCCTCAATGAACCGTTCGCCCACCGGGCAGGCGGTTTCTCTGTTGGATACAGACTTGAGGCAGGTGTAGTAAATCACCGGGGAGTGTTTCTGCCGCTGCATGGTGCGTCCGCAGGCCCCGCAGTGAACCAGACTGCGCAGCAGATACTGATCAGGACTCCGCTCATACCCCTTGCGGATTTTACGGAACACTTTCTGTGCTTCTTCATACTCGCTTTCGCTGACAATGGCTTCATGGCAGTCCGGGATGATCTGCCACTCGGATTCATCCGTCCATACCGTCCGAGGATTGTCCAGCCCCTTCCAGCGGCGCTGATTCATGACCATCACGCCGGTATACTCCCGGCGCTTCAGAATCTCCCGCACATTGCTGACCGTCCAGCAGGCTTCCTTAGAAGCAGTGCGGAACTTTTTGCTGTCGGGATTCATCCGCATATAATAGGCCGATGGCGTTTCCAGCTTATAATCGTTCAGGACAACGGCAATCTCTGCCGCCGTTTTTCCTTCCAGCGCAAGGTCAAAGATTTTCCGCACCACAGGCGCGGTATCCGGATTGGGAATGATCTTCCGTTTCACATCCGGGTCTTTCATGTATCCGTATGGAGCCTGCGAAGCTACGAACTCGCCCTTGCTCTTTCTGGTACTCATGACGGTTTTGATCTTCTGGGACAGGTCGCGGCTGTAATAGGAGTAGACGATGTACTTCATGACCACTTCCATGCCGGCCGTGGAGCCCTTGTAATCATCGCTGTCATACCCGTCGTTGACGGCAATGAAGCGAACGCCCAGGAACGGAAAAATACGCTCCAGATAGTCGCCGATCTCCACATAGTCGCGGAAAAAGCGGCTGAAATCCTTACAGATGACCACGTTTGCCTCGCCGTTTTTCAGGCTTTCAATCATCCGCTCAAAGGACGGACGGTTGCCGTTGGTGCCGGAGTAGCCGTCATCGATGAACTCGACCACTTCATAGCCGTCAAACTCCCGGCGGGCGCGGATGAACCGATACAGCAGCGTGCGCTGATTGGCGATGCTCTCGCTCTCGGTCTTGAATTTCAGGTCATCGTCGGCATCCGACAGGCGGATGTACAGGTACAGTTTCTTCACCGGGCTTCACCTCCTTCCAATTCGTGATAAGCCGCTTCCAGTGCGTCCCGTTCCTCCTGAAAGCAGAATATGATCTCCAGCCTGTGCTGGGCATAACCTGTTTTATATACGTTGATGTGGTCAATCATCGCCTGGGCGATTTCCGGCGTCAGCTTCCGCGCCTTACGGATATTCCGGATGTTCACAAGCCACTTGTTCTCATCGGAAAGCATCCGGTTCAGCCTGGCCAGTTCTACCGACAGCTGATTGAGGCGGGAACTCTGCTCCTGATATGCGGTGTCAAAACGGGTTTTCAGCTCCATATAGTCCCCGGCAGAGAGAATGCCGTCCACATAGTCATTGTAGAGCTGCTCCCGTTTGTTCTGATAACCGGACAGCTGATTACCGACTTCCAGCATTTCCTGCTGAAGTTCGGTCTGCCGTTTCGTCTGAATACCGCTGTCCTTCAGCCGCCCGGCTACTTCCTCAAAATCCGCGAACAGGGCAAACTGTGTCTGGATTGCGTTCCAGACAATCGGCGCGAGCTTTTTCTCCGAGATGCCGACGGCAACATCGCAGCGGCCATACTGCTTGTTCCGGCAGTTGTACCGGCCTTCTTTTTTCTCGCCGTGGCGGCTGTAACCGAGGTTGGAGCCGCAGTGCCCGCACCGGACGATTCCGCTTTTGAAGATCTGCGGATGCTTTTCGCGGTAATTCCGGCTGGCTTCCAATTTGGCCTCATTCTCACGGCGGCCTGCCTCCAGAATTTCTCTGACCTGATAGAAGTCGCCCCGGCTGACCAGTGCCTCATGCATATCCGGCAGGATAATGATGATGGACAGGATATGCATGGTCACGCCCACGATCATGGACTGGAACCACAGGCCGATCAGGCTGGAAAGCTCCATGGCCATCAGCGTTTCCTCAAGCCCCTCTGTGACAAGCTCGATATCCGTATTGCCCACGATAATGCCGGCGGCGTTGTTCACCACCGTCTGAGAAACGTCAAACACCGCCATGACGATATTCCAGGTGTTGGACACGATCAGGATGGCGCAGGCTGTTTTGAACACCCACATGAGAATCGACCAGGTGTCGAAATCATGCATGTTGTTCTTATCCATAATGATGCGGATGAATTCCATGGTCATGACCAGCGCCAGAATGATACCGGCTATGGGCAGGATCACGTTGTTGGAAAGGTTTTGAATCATATGGAAGATTCCGCTGTTCCAGCCCTGCGGGGTCTGACCGACCTGCGCCGCAATATCTCCGACCTTCGTGTTTACCGAGTCCACCATCCCCGTCAGGTTGGATGCAATCGCACCGGCAAGAAGCTCCTTGAGCCATTCGGTCAGCGTGTTGAGCAATAAATCCAATCGGCATCGACCTCCTTTCCGGCTCCCCCTGCGCTATGGCAGGGGGAACCCTGGATTTTACTCACTTCTGTCTTGCTGTGCAGCGATTAACCGAAAAGACCGGTAAGCAGGGGAACAAGGGTCATGCCGATGAGAGCCACGCCGCCGCCCGCCATGAGCTGTTTCATCCCCAATTAGGTGTAAAAACTCTGCTCGATGGCGGGCGGCGGCGTACAAAAAATCTATATGGTGTTGTTAAGAGAACCGTCCCGGCGGGACAGGTCAGGCAGTGACCTGTTCCACCTCCGGGATGGGTTTGAGATTAAAATGAATTTCGATAGAAATGTGTCTTGTTTTATCTTCGTCAATGCGCTCATGCACAACGATTTCTTTGATTAAGCGGTTGAGGGTGGCTGCGTCCAGCTCTGTGATGTTGGCGTATTCCTGAATGGCTTCCACCCATTGTTTTGCATCATTGGCAAGCTGGACTTCATCGGACAGCCGCTTTCTGCCCTCGGACACTTTTGTTTTAAGCTCCGTCTGCTCGGTCTGTGTCTTTTCCAGCATGGTGTTGAAATTCTGCTCACTGATACGCCCTGCAATCATATCCTCATAAAGCCGCATGACCATTTTGTCCAGAACCTCAATCCGTTCCTCGTCCCTTGTAAGGGAGCGTTCCATTGCTTCCCGCTGTTCCCGCTGCTCGGCTTCACAGGTATTGGTCAGGCGGTCGGCAACCGCTTCCCCGTCCATCAGGGCAGCTCTGGCACATTCCCGGATTTTCCGCAGCACATGGCTGTAAAGGGTGTCATAATCAATCCGGTGCTGGGTGCAGTGGTTCTTTCCAAAGGCATTGTAGGTCTTGCAGGAGTAAATCCGCTGGGGATGTTTAGCGTTTGTGTAGCGTACCGTCAGCGACTTCCCACACTCGCCGCATTTTAACAGTCCGGCAAACAGGCTGATTTCATTGGTCTGCCCCGGACGCTGGCGGGATTTCAGCTTGTTCTGCACAATGTCAAAGCTCATGCTGTCAATCAGCGGTTCATGCTGTCCCTCCACCACAATCCAGTCCTCCGGCTTCTTTTCCCCAATCGTGCCGATTTTGAAGCGGTAGTCCTTTTTCTGGGAAGCAATCGCCCCGGTGTAGACGGGATTCATCAAAAGGTCTTTGATAACGGAGAAGTCCCACATATACCGCCCGTTTTCTGGGTCTTTCTTTTCCCATTTGGTGCGGGTATTGCGAAGCCCCCGTTCCCGGTTCCACCATGTAGGGCAGGGGATTTTTTCTTTCTCCAGCCGTCTGCGGATATAGTTCGGACCATGACCGTTCAGGGCATATCCGAAAATCAGCCGCACAATCGGGGCGGTTTCCTCGTCAATGAGCAGATGGTTTTTGTCCTCCGGGTCTTTCCGATACCCAAACGGGGCAAGACACCCGGTAAACTGTCCTTTCTGCGCTTTCAGAAGATAAGAGGAATGGACTTTCTTGGAAATATCCTTGCTGTACATCTCGTTCAGGATATTCTTGAACGGGGCAATGTCGTTGTTATCCCGCAGGGTGTCGATGCCGTCATTCATGGCGATATAGCGGACACCGTTTCTTGGGAAAAAGTCCTCAATCAAATGCCCGGTTTGCAGATAATTACGCCCCAGTCGGCTGAGGTCTTTCGTGATGACAAGGTTGATCTGCCTGCGCTCAATGGCTCTCAACATTCTCTGTAGGTCAGGACGCTCCATGTTAAGACCTGTGAAGCCATCGTCCTGATAGACTGCCACAACCTCCCATCCCTGCTTTTCGCAGTATTTTTCCAGCATATCACGCTGGTTTGCGATACTGGCACTTTCGCCTTGCAGGTCATCGTCCTTTGACAGCCTGCAATAGACCGCCGCACGATAACCCCCGGCAAGTGCCGAACCGATTGTTCTGTATTCCATTTCGTTCATCATAGCCATTTACCCACACAATCCAGACGGTATCTGGCTCTTTTGAACCTCATCTTCATTATAGCCTATATCTTTCTTTTTAGCAAGATATTCTTTTGCATTTGTCTTTCCGTATTTCTGGGAAATCAGGCTGACGAACACATCAGTGGCGTCAAGCTCCCCGTCAAATACAGTGGTCACATGAATCTCTGTTTTGTTTTTTGCCATAGGCAGTTATCCTCCATACATGAAAATAGCCAGACAGAGGGTGTCGGCAACGAAGTCCGGCAACGGACTTCAAAAGACCTTGCAAACAATCTCAATCTGGCGATGGTTACTATTTATACTTTTCTTTTATTTTTTTGTTGTTTTGGTTGTTATAAGGGAGAAAAGCCCGGAAATAAGGGGTTTTTCCCGGCAACCGGCTCGGCAACGGGATAACAACAGGGGGTGCAACGGGCTGTCCTTTTCAGAATGGAAGCTCCATCTGTTCTGTGACCTCCACAAAACCGTCCATCGTTTTTTCAGACGGGTTGCCGGAGTCCGTTGCCGGGTTTTCACGCTCCCAGCCCTTTTGTCTGCCATATTCGGAAAACATTCTTGGGTTTGGGAAGTACCGCCAGCTGGAAATGCACTGGTTCATAATCTCGTTGATTTCCCGGATTTCCCATTGCTTCGGCTCGTCAAAAGCATGGTTCAAGGCTTCCTTATAGAGCTGCTTGGAGCAGACCATGCTCCCGGTGTATTTATCAAGATACGCCTGTATCATCCCGGCTTTGGTGTCCTCCGGCATAAAATCCCGCTGGTGTTCTTTGAGATACCGCTGCATGGCGGGGCTGAAAGCCAGCTTGAACCTGCCGCTTTTATAAATCTCCATCGCTTCCGCCCACATCTGCCCGATATAGGCTCTGGAAGCGGCTTCATCCTCCAAAATGTGAACTTCCGCCTGCTCCGGGTACACCATGACCGGGATAAAGCGGCGGTTGCCGGAACGGTCAAGGGGCAGGAAGTCAAGGGCATTGGAAGTGCCGCCAAACACGCACTGACGGGGGCGGTCTGCCGGGTGGGTTTCATAAGGTATCTTGTAGACCTCTTTCTGCCGGCTTAAAAATGACTTGATTTCCTCAATGCTCTTGGCGTTGGCGGTTGCCATCATTTCCGACATTTCAATAATCCAGTGACCTTGCAGCTTGCGGTACACATTGTCATCGTCCAGCTTCCGCAAATCATCGGAGAACCACTCGTCCCGGACTGCCAGCAGCCGGAAGAAGGTGGACTTTCCAGCCCCCTGACCGCCTACCAGACAGAGCATGATTTCAAACTTGCACCCCGGCTGAAAGGCTCGTGAGATTGCACCCAGCAGGAACAGCTTCAACGCTTCATAGGTGTAATCGTCTGCGTCAGCCCCCAGAAAGTGCCGCAGGCAGAAGCGGATTCGCTCTGTCCCGTCCCACACAAGGGTATTGAGATAGTCCCGGATGGGATGGTACTTGTTTTCATTCGCCACAATCCCGATGGCGTTATCAATCTTTTTCTCATTGGTAAGCCCGTAGGTTTCTTCCAGATAAAGAAGCAGATACTTCATGTCCGTATCGTTCAGGGCGGTGCTTTCTCTGTGAAAACCGATGGGCTTTATGATGTCCTTGCGGTCAGTCAGGATGTTGTATGCGATAGCCCCTGAAAGCAGAGGGTCACGTTGGAATACGGTCAGGCAGTTCCGTATGCTCTGACGGACACCGCCTTTCTCGGTGGTTTCCAGCCCCGCCTTGATTTCCTCAACGCTCTGGGGCGGCTGCATGGCGTTCATAGTGTTTTTTAGTTCTTGCTGCGTCTGCGGCTGCAAGTTCTGCCATTCGCTGTTCAAGCTGTATCACATCCTTTCCGTAGTCCGTAATCAAATCCGCTTTTTCCTCTGTTTCCCCGAACAGCAGCACATCCAGCAGATATTCCACTTGGGCTTGCTTCTGTAAGGCTTCCACAAACCGGGGATGAAAGGCTTCCTCCGGGGAGTGCGGGGCGTAGTCCGTTCTCCATGCCATCAGCAGATGGAGATAATCGGCAAGAATACGGAAGCAGCGATTCTTTGCTTCCTGAAACTGTTCCTCCGGGGATTTCTGCCGGGTCTTGGGCTTTTTTACCTTTCCCGGCGGTTTCCAGTCCTCATAGGAAAGCCCGAAGTCCTGTGCCAGCTGTACGGCGGCTTCTTTCTTTCCCAGCCCATACAGGGCGGCGGCAAAATCAATCACATCCCCATCCGCACCGCAGCCGAAGCAATGGTAACGCCGATCCAGCTTCATGCTTGGGGTTTTATCGTTATGGAACGGGCAGCAAGCCATCCCGTTCCGACCTACATGGATTCCATAATACTCCGCAGCCTGTCTTGTTGTGACGGACTGCTTCACAGCTTCGAATACATTCAAATCTATCCCTCCTTGAAAATAAGAAAAGCACCTGACATTCTCTAATTGAAAATGGCAAGTGCCTGTTAAAGTTCCATATCCTGTTGTCTGTGTTTCTCCTGTGCCGGGGCGGTTCTTTGTGCTTTTTTCTCGTCAGTCTTATCCTGCAAGACTTCTTTGATGGGCTGCTTCTTGGGCGGCTCTTTGCTTTCCTCTGTGCCGGGTGTGGCTTTCCGTACCCAGTAGCGGATGTCCCGCAGCTTCTTCAAATCCTCCTGTACCTCGGTCAGTGGTACTTTCAGCTCTGCGATTTCGCTGAGAAGCGTTTCCTGCTCCTGTTGCAACTCATTTTTCGTTTTATCCTTATCGTCCGGGTGCTTGGCAAGGTAGTCAGCGGCTTTCTCATACCGGGCAACCTCCGGGTGTTCCTGTTTGAATTTCCCCTTTATTTTCTTAAAAAATATCTTCTGGTACTTCTCATAGACAGCCTTACATTCCTTGCAGTCTGTCCGGCTGGCAAGAATCCCGTCAATCACTTTGCTCCGGGCTTCCTTTGGCTTCATCTGATTGCGGTAATCTGCGGCTGATTTCCCGGAAGATTCCAGAAACGCTTCTAAGTCCTCCACAGTGGAAAGCCCCTTTTGCCGGAGATAGGACAGGGCTTCGCTGACTGCCTTTAAGTCCTGTGAAGTTCCCCGGTTCTGTCCAGCCCTTGTCCAGTCCTTCCGTTCTTCCTTTCGTATCTCCATATACTTCATCAGCAGATTGGGAAGAAGTGTCGCTTCCTCCGCCGCCTTTTGTGCAAGCAGCTCCTTCCGTTTTTCTCCCAGCTCGGTAATCCAGCCTTTGAGGTTTTGGATAAGCTGCCGGATGGACTTCATCAGGCGGTTGGCGGCTCTGATTTCCCGGTTCAGGTTGCCGATATTCGTCTGGATACCTCGCTTTTCCATCTGCCGGACAGCAGTCCCCTCATGGACAGTGGGGACTATATCAAGCCCCTGTCTGGCATAGGAACGCAAGTCCACACGCTCCGGGCGGTCATTGGCGTCCAGATAGCGGTTCTGGATAACCTCCCATTCATGCCGCCAGATTTCACAATACTTCTGGTCGTTCCAGTCCACCGTATCCTCCTTGTGGCTTTTCCACCTGCCGGACGGCAGCTTTATCCGTTCCCCATTCTCGTCAAGGTCATAAACCTTGCGGCTCTTGGGAAGCCATTTTCCATGTTCATCCATTGCCCGCATGGTCAGCAGGACATGGGCGTGGGGATTGTGTCCCGGCGGATGGGGGTCATGGATGGCAAAATCAGCAATCATGCCTTTGGAAACAAACTGCTGTTCACAAAACTCCCGTACAAGGACAGCGTACTGGTCGGGCGGTATCTCTCTGGGAATGGTAAGCACCCACCGCCTTGCAAGCTGGGAGTTCCATTGCTTTTCCACCGCTTCGGCGGCATTCCATAAAGTATTGCGGTCTGCATATTCCTGTGGAGCATTTGCCGGGAGCAGGATTTCATTGTGGACGATACCACGCTTTTCCGGGTAGTGCTTTACTTGCTGGTCGTATTCACAGAACAGCTTTTCGCCGCTTTGGTAAGCAGCGGCGGCAACCGCAGACTGCCGCTGGCTGCGCTGAAGATAATGTACAATAAATTGCGCAAATTGGAAAGAGCATAAAAGAAGACATAGCTTGCAGGCTCTGGTAGAATGAAGTCACGACACACCATTCTGAAAGGAGACAGCAAACT
>NZ_JBQHTM010000062.1:0-13107 GCF_052065695.1 Intestinimonas sp. HCP28S3_D6 | reverse complement strand
GTAAATGTTTCCTGTTTCTTCATCCCCATACACCACCATTGCGTTGATAGTGTTATTATCCCACATCCGGAGCCTTTATGGTAGTGCGGATTAAATCAGAGATTCCCTAAAGGACGGAGGGATTATCATGCCAAGTGAGAAAAAAAGCCGGGGTACAGGCCCAGCTAAAATCGTTTCTTTCCGCCCCAATGCGGTTTGGAATGCTGCCGAGGAACGCGCAGAAAATGTCATTGGACAAAGACTTTCCATAGAACGAAAGCAACGTGGCCTTACCCTGGAGGCACTGCGTGAGTTGCTGCAAAACCATGGTGTGGAGATCCAGATCCAGGGGTTAAACAAATGGGAAAAAGGACTTACAGTACCAAATGCATACCAGTTTATTGCGCTCTGCCGCATACTTGGGATTGAAGACTGCATGGTTGGTATGGAGTCAGTGCTTTTGAACGATACGGGGCTGCGAAAGCTGGATGAGTACAAGATGGATCTCATTGCTTCTGGCCGCTATCGGCCTGCTCCGGAGCGATATACAGAAACTTACATTGAAATGCCAATCAGCACACTGGCTGTTTCGGCTGGAGTTGGTGAATTCTTGGATGAAGGCGGGTTTGAGATGATTCGCTTCCCCCAAAGCGCTGTTCCCAGTAATGCGGACTTTGGGGTTCGAGTCAATGGAGACAGCATGGAACCGGTCTATCATGACGGTCAGATTGTTTGGGTGGAAAAAAGGGATACTTTGCAGCCTGGAGAAGTAGGGGTGTTCATCTGTAATGGAGAAGGCTATTTGAAAATATACGATTTACAACAACCAGCCACAGAAGAAATGGATGACTACATGGACAGTGCGGGTGTGCTACATCAACAGGTGATTTTGGTATCATATAATGAACGATACACCCCCAAGCGCATTCTCCCAAGCGATTCTTTCTCTATTGTGGGACGCATCTTGTCCAAGTAGCGTATAAGCATTGAATCAGGGTACTTAATGGGGTCGATAAGGATTCTGTAACCGCCAAAGGAGCAGGCGGATAGTCTGTGGATTTTTCTCCATAACAGTCTATCCGGTCTCGTATAGTATCTTCCAGCCCTCGATATTCTACGACGCTATCACTATTATAGAGATATTTTTACACATCAGTCCCATTTCGGTAATCCATGCCTGGTTTGACAGTTATATAAGTCCCACAAGTAAAATCCCTGTGGGACTCATTTTGCATATAGCTGGTTACGCAAGTGCAGAGCACTTTAAGAGGTGAGACGGCCATTGGAATTATTGACGGCAATTTCGTTCGTGGTAACGTATCACAGAGCCTAAAACACATGCACACTTACCCTCTCCACACCAAGGTATCATATGTATGTATCATCGGCAACAAAATTAATAGTCGAGTAGTTTCTATCATTTGCGTCGAATTCCCGGATAAAATCGGTCACTTTTGGATCATTCCAACACAGATTAATTTTCTTCGCCCACACTTCGGCAAAATCATCTATAAGTATATTACCTATAATAAATGGAGCCATACCATCAATGCGTATATCGCCATTCGGCCTAATTAAGGCTGCTGTATACGGTTTCTCGCGCTGCCGCTCTAAGCCACTCCGAACACTATTAGACGTTTTTATTTTCATGCGACCTTCATATTTTGTAGCATTTTCCTTAACCTTTTGGTAAAGCATAGCTCTCTGTTCACCAGACAACAATAAATCCTGATTCTGCGCAACTCTTCCACTTAGGCACACTTCACCCACTGTTATAGCTAAAGCTCCCAAAGAATAGGCGAAACTGCACATGTCATCTATATCATTCAAATTATATGGTGTAACACAGTGTGCGATTTTGAGGGGTATTCTATTCTCTGAAACCGCAATCGCGCCCTTTACAGCCTTCTCCCAGCTACCATGTTTCTGCCGGAAAAAATCATGATACTCAGCTGTTGTTCCATCAATGGATATTTGAACCCAATGATACCGGTATTTTTTTAGTTTTTCCGCGACCTGCCTTGTAAGTAAATAGCCATTAGTCTGCAATAAAAAGCAGGTTCCGTCATCGTGAAGAATGTCCATGAGTTCAAACAAGGATTCTCCCAACAGTAATGGTTCACCTCCAGACAGTAAACACTCAAATACACCTCCTTTCTCCACAAGATAGTGCGCAAAAGAGATCCATTTTTGTGGAGTCATAGCATCGGGAACATTGTTGTATATACCAGAATTATTATAACAATGTTTGCAAGCAGCATTGCAGTGTGACGTTAATTCAAATTGCAAGGATGCCAGTGGAAATGATGATAATTTGGAATATAGTCCCGCTTTTTCAAGCGCATTTTTAACTGCATCCTCATCAGTCAAATCAATAGTTCCTATTGCATCGTAGTATTTTTCTTGATCCTTCATTCTATACCTCACGCGTATCAAAGATACAAATTGCTCATAGTATTTCACTCAGCGTTAGAGAGTACCTAATAAAACCGAGAAGCAACGAAAACGGTAGCAAGGGGTTGCAGGACCAGGTGAGTATCCGCCCTGCGCTCATACCGAACAAGTAAGTGCCTGTATCGATAAACCAAGCGGCACGTTCGGCAATCCAACCGTGTTTTACCAGACGAGAAGATTGCTCGAAGCCTTGCCGGGCAATCTGGTATTTGATATACTGTGCCGTACAGGCCAACCTGCAAAACAGAAAGTTATTTTTCCCACTTTTCTCTAAGTTTTGCTACAAATTCGTCCTCATTTTCCCACTCTCCCGATAACGGATCGTAGGTACAATACCAAGGTTTTTCTAATAGATTTCCGCTTAACGAATTCGGGCGACAATCAAAACATGCATACCGAAATTCACACAGGCAACATTCATCTACTTTATCTTTGTTTAGCAGGCGTATATTTTCATCTAAATTAATTCCATGATTCTTGTCTATTCTACAATGCTTCATGCGCCGTTCCATTACACACGGAAACACATCCATATTGGCCGTAATATACAGGCGATTATTGAAACAATTGTGCCCTGATAGTAGTCGAGCTGCAAAGTACCTACTGATAGGGGCTTGAAACGACTTTTTAGTTATAAGTTTTTTACGAATTAATTCTTCAGACAGCAAAGAGAAACTTGCACGGCCAGACATTCTAACAACATCTTTATCAGGACTCAATTCGTATAAATTAGTTGATCTATTCCCTAGATCTATATCTTTCATTAAAACATTGCATACTCTGTAAGTAATTCCTAATCGTTTGAGTTCCTTTATAGTATTATTGGTTTTTGCAAATGAACCCTTACATCCAGTAACTGCATCGTGCATATTTTCATCATAAGAATATACTGATAATGCGACGTGAATATCATTTTTAGAGAGGTATTTGAACCATTCTGTACTCATCAATGTTCCATTAGTAAATATCTCAATTAGGGGAAATTTTCCAACAGTGTAATCAAGCATATCTTTTAGCAATGGCTTGTCAAAAAAAGGTTCTCCGCCAATAAGTTGTACTTTTTTGACTCCTAAACTTAAAAGATTATCAATTACTATTTTATAGTTATCTAAAGTCATAAAATCATTACATCGAATATCGGACTCGTTATAGCAATGGCGACATCTTAAATTACACTGATTAGTAACTTCAATCCAAGCAAAGGTAAACTTCATATCAGGTAATTTAATTTCTTCAATGTGTCTAGTAACCGCTGTTTCCGATAGTGTAAGAATTCCATTACTAACTAATTCATCAAAGATACTTTGTAGGTCTGCATCAAGTAAATCAACGCAAATACCTTTCTGATTCGCCAAATCAACTTTATCTGACAATTCCTTATTTAGGCTATATAGTTTAGAAGAATTAAAGTCATAGATACATCCTCTTGTATTTCCTTTCACCAAATATACATTCTTACTCAAAACATAAAACATGGTGGTTCTACACCTCCTCCAAATATTAAAAAAATAGCACACTGCCAAATTAATATTCTTGGCAGTGTGCCGACCTAATAATTAATAATTCAATTTTTACATAGGAGAACATTCAGGGCCACAGCACCCTTCAACTTCGGGATAACATGCACCCGAAAATGGACGGCAATCTTCCATCTCCATGACAGGTGCTTTCTCGACATTAGTCAAACATTCAAATTCATACATAATAATGGCTCCTTTACAATGATGTACTGTAGTTACCACCTGTCATCATCACTAGGTGTCCGAGAAATGGAGTCGCAATTGCCCTGGTCATCATACCATGTAGTAGTTCCGTCCCCATTATCGCTTCCCCAAAAATGCATACCATCAGACTCGTTCGTGGATTCACGGTCAAAATCGCCCCAGCCAAAGGGATCCATACTTCCAGGATACGGCATATAACGCCCCCCTTTTATCAAGTTACAAAAATACTATCTAGAATATATCATTTGCAATGCCAAAAGTCAAGATTTTTTAGCGCTATTGTCTTTATTGTCGTTGTCCCTCGTAATACAGTGGACGTCCAATAGAGGTAAAGCCCTCCGGGCCAGTGATCACCACATTATTTTGGCTGAACGCACAGTGGATGATGAGCAGGTTTCCGCTTTCATCTCTACCACCTACGATTCCCACATGCTCGTCACCGGGATAGAATACCAGATCGCCAGGCTGGGCCTCATTCCAAGAGATGGGGGTACAGTAGGTGTGCTGCATGTGAGCACCGCCGCCGTGGCCTATGATGTACTCTCCGTCAGTGACATTGTAAAATACCCAATCGACGAATCCACTGCAATCTAACCCGTAGGGCAGATAGGTTCCGGTAGTCGAGCTGCCGTCTGCCCATACCTTGGTAAGCTGGCCCCACCGGGAGTCCCAGCCAATCACCAGGGACTTCCCGCCCCAGAAGTAGTTGACCTTACCTACCAGCCTGCAGGCGGTTTCCACAACAGCCCGGCGCTCTGGATCCAGATCAGCGGGCAGCTCAGCCAGCAGCTTCTTTGCTGTGACGTCTGAGATCGTGAGATCCCCGGCCAAGGCAGCCAGCATGTCGGAATTTGTCAGCAGTTTATCCAGAGCCTTGTTCTGTTCCTCGGTGAAAGAATAAAATACCCGCATATCATCTGGCGTCCTTGCGGTGATCGTCACAGTGAGTATTTGCTCTGTCCAGACCGGAGTGTCTCCGGAGGCGGGATGTTCCACCTCTCTGGAGGAGGAGGTCAGCTTTGTCATGTCCCAGAACACTGTGCGCAGGGCCTCCACATTGGCCGCATCCAATATCGCCACAGTCGTTCCATCAGAAGCGCCCGCCGTTTTGGCGGCAAACACCGCCAGAATATCAGACCAGGGGGGCGGCTGCCCCTGGATCTCCAGCGTGTCATATCCACCCTCTGCCTGCATACTGGAGATCTTCTCTCCCAATTCGCCGTTGATCTGTGCCACCGCCTGGGCGGGAGAGATGGCTCCGGTTGTTTCATCAGGTCCGGCAAAAAAGATACCCAGCGGTGAGGCGAGGATGATGCCGCACAGACAGATGACAATCACCACCGCAATCACCACTCCACCGCCTGCTGTGGCTGCGGCGGCCAGAGCCTTAGCTGCCGCGATCACGGCGCGGAGCGCGCGGTTTGCCGCCTGTGCGGCCTGCCTGGCGGTCATACGGGCCACCTTTGCGGCCTTTTGGGTTCGTGCCAGTCTGGCTCCCGCCTCCGCCGCACGGCGAGCCTGTCGTGCCGGAAACGCTCTTACAGGCGGTTTCCCACCCGGCTTTCCAATTCCAGCTGTTTTGCGAATGGGATGGCCAGCCGATTTGACCGGCACACCTCGTTCTTTTACTGCCGTCTTTGCGGTGCTGCCCATAGCCTGCCTGGAGACCTCCGCATGAGGCTGGGGCTGCACATGAGAACCACCTGTCTGCCCGGACACCTGCCGCAGCTGCTTGCGGGCCTCTATACCTTGTGGCCGTTTTCCCGAGGGAGGAGCTGCCATGGGGCCGTCCTCTCTCACAGGCAAGCGCCGCTCCAGTTTCCCACTGCGGAGAAGGTTGCCCTGGCGCTCCTGCATAAAGGACGCTTTTCCCTGCTGCAAGGCGCTTGGCGGTGTGGCAGGTGCGGGATCGGATTGCATCTTCAGATAGGCGTCCTTGGTCTTGATGTTTCTTTTTTGAGGCGTTTGGAGTGCGGACTGCGGCTGTGGGCGGTTTCTGCCCGCACTCTGCGCCCGGAGCGGAGCTCCCGCTTCCTTCCCGTGAAGGCGGTCCTTTGGAGGCAGAATACTGTCATCTCTTGGCCTTGCTGCTCCTGGCGGATCGTGACGGCCAGGGTATCCGTCCGGGCCTGCGTCCGGGGTATGTTTTGCGCCTTTTTTTCGCTTTCTAAGCAGACGCTCGGCCAGCTGCTCCGCCTGTTTGACGCCACTCACCTCGGCATCGCCCAGTTGGTCACCGCCGAAGTCATCCCGCTGGCCGTGCTGAGCCGTGTCCCGCAGCTGGCCCCGCAGGCGCTCTGTGCCGTCATCCAGCCCTCTGCGGATCAACTCTTTCGGCGCGGACTTGACCCGCTCTTTCAAAGTGTGCTGCACCTGGGGTTTCTCTTTGATTTTATCGATATATCTCACCTCGCTCCAGCAGGGAGGGGTCAGGGCCCCTCCCTGGTTTTATTACGCGGCCAAGTCAGAGGGCTTGGTCGTCATCAGTTTATAGAGCTGCGTATGACGGGGGAAATTGTCCATGAAGGGCACAATGGCGCTGCCACACTTGATGAGACCCCGTCCAAAGTCCACATTGGTGATGTAGGAGAGCTGGTTGTCGGAGATGTTCAGCAGCCGGGCCAGTTCCAGCCGGTCGGTGCTGGCCTGGTTGAGCATGACCAGGAATTCACTGTTGGCCAGCATGGTCCGGGCCGTGTGGGACTGGAGCAGATCGTCCACATTCTGGGTCAGTCCGGTGCAGCAGGCACCGTACTTCCGAACCCGCTTCCAAAGGGTGAACAGAAAGTTGGCGCTGTACTCATGCTGGAACAGCAGATAGATCTCATCGATATAGATCCAGGTATTCCGCCCCAAGCGGCGGTTGCGGGTGATCCGGTTAAGAAAGCTGTCCAGGATCACCAGCATGCCCATGGAGAGCAGCTGTTTGCCCAGCTTCCGGATGTCATAACAGGCGATGCGGGAGCTCATGTCCACATTGGTGGGTTTGGCAAAGGTGTTGAGACTGCCCTCCGTGAACAGTTCCAGGGCCAGAGCCACATCCCGCGCCTCTGCCTCCGGCTGGCGCAGCAGTTCGGCGTGAAAGTCCTGGAGTGTGGGGGCCTGGCCCCGGCAGCCGTCCCGCACATAGTCGTGGTAGCACTGTGCTGTACAGCGGTCAATGATGGACTTTTCCTTGGCAGACAGCTTTCCGGCCCCCACAGACTGTTCACAGAGAGAAAGCAGGAACTCCGATTTCAGCACCACGGGGTTTTCCCCCTCGCCGTAGCCCTGCTCCATGTCCATGGCGTTGATGTGGTTGCTGGAGGTGGCCGAGATCTCCACCACCTGGCCGCCCAGCCCCTCCACCAAGGGACGATACTCACTTTCCGGATCGATGATTAGGATGTCATCCTGGGTAGAGAGGGCCAGGGCGGTAATCTCCCGCTTGGCGGTAAAGGATTTGCCGGAGCCGGACACGCCCAGAACAAATCCGTTGCCGTTGAGGAGCTGCTTGCGGTCGGCAATGATGAGATTTTTGCTGATGACATTCTGGCCGTAGTAAATGCCGCCCCGGTCCCGGATCTCCTGGGCTTTGAAGGGCATGAGGACGGCCAGGGCCTCGGTGGTCAGGGTGCGCAGGGCGTCGATCCGCCGCAGCCCCAAGGGGAGGGCGGTGACAAGGCCCGCGTCCTGCTGCCAGTTCAGGGTGGTCAGCTGACACAGATGCTTGCGTGCGATGGACTGGAGGGTCTCTGTGTCGCTGTCCAGCTCCTCCTTGCTGTCGGCCAAATGCACCAGAGTCACCACAGCGAACATCATCCGCTGATCCCGTGTGGTCAGGTCATCCAGCATTTCCCGCGTCTCTTTCCGCTGCTGCTCCAGGTCGTAGGGCACCACCGCGGAGAAGTTGTTGTTGCTGTTCTGCCGCCGCTGCCAGTTGGTGACGTTGGTCTCCACCCCCAGCAGGCGGTTCTGCATTTCCCGCACGGCCTCATCGGTGGGGACAGGGATCACGTCGATGGACAGCATCATGGTGCGGTTCAGGCTGGTGAGCTCATTGATCATGGAGTCCTTGATGTAGCTGGCATACTCCTTGAGGAACATGGCCCGGCCATATTTATTGCCCAGGATAAAGTGATCCTTCCGAAACTCCATGCTGTCCGGGCAGATGGTGTCCTTGAAGGAGCGCCCTGTTTTCATGCACTCCCGCAGGTCGATATGGAACCGGGCCTCCTCGCCCACTCGGTAAAAGTCGTGGAGCACACGCAGCCGCTCCACCGCGTCCAGCTCCTCACAGTGGGAATCCAGGTGATTGAGCCGGGTGGTCACATCATTCATGACCCGGTCAAAGAAGGTGCGGGCCTCCTCGGGCGTTTTCTTATGGGCGGATACTGTGACATATCGCTCCTGCACCATGCTGTTGGAGGAGTCGGTGACCTTGTCCAGCAGCATGGCGTTGTACTCCGAACGGCCCCCGTCCAGATGGTCCCCCTGGGGCGGGATCAGGATCTCCTGCTCAAAGTTTCGGCGGTTGAGCCGCTTGTTGTTGATGGTAATCTTGGTGGTAGAGCCGGTGTCCAGGGCATTGAGCAGTTCCGAGTAGCCCAGGAACATGGAGGTCTTGTCCTCTTTGGAAGCGATGGCGTAATTGATGTCGGAAAAGCGGACGGTTTTCGAGAATTTTCCGCCAAACTGAAAAAGCCCATCCGGCCAGAGGCGGCGGATGGGGATGGTATCCTGTACGGACTTGGGCACCGAAAGGTGCTCTTTGTCCTGCTTCAGTGTGTTTTGAAGAGTCTTAATCAAGTCGGATGGCCTCCTTTATTGATGTGTGTTCCATAAGTTTGACATAGAGATCCTCCGTTCGGAATAAGAGCCGTTTGGGCATGAGAAATTCTGAGCGGATATAAGCCATGAAAAAGCGTTCCAGGGTCATGCCGTTGTAGGTGAAAAAACCGCCCAGGGCAAAGGGAAACGCGGCCAGGATGCATACCCAGCCGATCTCGCCGATCCCAAGCACCGGACGCAGGCAAAAGTACATGGCCAGCGCCACCAGAACGGCCAGAAGGGCAAACAAAAATTGCCGCAGGGACAGGCCGAAGAATAGGCTTTCCTGATAATTGCGTACCTCTTTATTGATACGGACCTCCAAGGTCTCACCTCCTACATTTCTGTTTGGTTTTCATGGACAGACCGTTGCAAAGTCTGCCTGGCTATGGTACCATTTGCTCAACTTAGAAAGGGAGTGGAGCGTATGGCATACTTGATGCTCGGGATTGTAATGATTTTTCTCTCCATTGTGTTCCGGTTGGCAGCCGTGTTTCGCCTGACCATTCCACTGCTTTATGCGCTGATTGTCCCCACTGTTTTCCATGAGTGGTACCATAGTAATCAACAATTGGGGGATCTGATCGGATATATGCTGCTGGCGGCAGTGGCCCTGTCCTGGGTAATCTCCCTGGTTCGGAAGATCCGTGGCATTCTGCTCCGGCGGAGGGAGGACAAGATGCTGGAGCTTATCGTGCTCAACCGTATGCGGGAGGCACAAATGTATGGGAAACCAGAACCGGATGGAGGATATAAGATCCAGGTGGATGACCTGTTTGACGATAACTAACCAAGCCCCATCAATTCCCGGATGATCCGGTCGCTCATCTTGATCGAGCCTACCAGCACCAGCATATTGAAGATCAATTCTCCAATGTAGTTCCAGACCAGTGTGGCCGGTGCTGTGGAAGCGTCGCCCACAGCAGGTGGGGCGGAGGCAAACTGCGAAAAAATGACGCAGGCCAGCACAATGATACAGCCCTCCAGGCAGATGGCGGCATAGCTTTTGAGGAAAGCGACGCCGATGCTGCTGGAGGGCTGTCCCGCAAAACTAGACAGAGGGATGGGTGCGATAGCGGTTGCCATATAGAGCTTGAAAAAGCGGGAGTAAACGGTTAGGATCATAATGAGGGAGAGAACCCAGATAAACAGAGACCCCAGCAGGGTGACCGCCCAGAGGGGGATGGAATCCCATATACCCACATTTTCAATGGCGGTAATGAGTTCCTCCGGGAGTGTGGTGGGCGACATGGCAGTCATGCCGGATGCGTCCATGATGGTGGATACTGCACCCTGGGCGATTCGGAACAGGGCGTTCATCAGTTCCATGCCATAGGTCACTGCCGCCTGGGCCAATACAAAGCGGATAAAGCACTTGAAGGCCACCTCCGGGCGCTTGATCTCGGTAAAGCTGCCGCAGGTCTTGACTACGCCCATCACGAAAAACAGCACCAGCAGAGCGTAGCCGATGGCTTGGAGCGCGCCGTTGATGCTGACGATCACGTTCCAGATCCCGCCGCCTTTGAATTCCTCCGGGGTAGTGCTGATCAGGGTCCAGATCTCTGCGAGTTTGTCGTTCCAGGTCTGCAGTGCGGAATTCAGATTGTCTACGATCCAGTTTCCACTGCCCATGTTGCATCACCTCCTTCAATAAAAGACTTGTGATTGAAAAATTGTGCTACAAATGCTATACTGCACTTGGCCCCAGGAGGCACGGTAGAGAGAGTCATCGGATAGCAGGGCGACCATATATGGGGCAACTGTCACTGACTATCGCGGAGGTGTTGCCGATTGTTTCGGATTTCTTAACAGTTGCGTCTTTTGCAGTTCTCATGTTGACAAAATTGTTGCTTAATTCTTGCTCTTTTACCGGCCTCTTAAATTATTAGTAAAATGCTGTGGATGCTGATATCCACAGCATTTTTACTTAAATTTATAATTTTATCCGGTAATGAGAGTGAGGATCTCCTTGGTAAAGGTGATCACAATACCGCCAGCAATGGTGAGCATGCCGTTGGCCCGCTGAGAGGGGTCGTGGCTCTTGAGGGACAGGCCAAGCTGGAGGACACCGAAGCCCAGCAGGATCAGGCCGATGGCTCGAATCAGGGCGAAGATGAACTCGGAAAGGTTGTTGACTACCGTCAGCGGATCGTCTGCGGCAAAGGCCGGGACAACCATAACGGTCAGCGCCAGAACGAGGCAGGAAAACAGGGCGTACAGTTTCCGTGCGCGGCGCTCATACTTACGGGTGGTCAGATCATGTTTCATGCTGCAGTCTCCTTTTCTTTGTTGGTTTCATCGGCAGAAATAACCTGGAAGAACGGTGTGCCTGGAATGGCCGGTGTGGTGTTGTGTCCATGGTGAATATACGGCGCTCCGCCTCCGTCCACGGTGTAGCGGATAGCGGGGTGCTCGGTCAGTTCATACTTTAGGTCCATGACGGGTTTTGCTCCCCGGATAAACAAGATGCAATAGCGATTATCCAACGCACGAACCTCATCGGGGGTAAGCAGCTCCCGTCCGCTCATCTGGAAATTGGTGGAGTAGGAGCCCGATTTGCCCTTGGTCTGCCCATGGGTCTTTGTATCAATGGTGGACTTGCCCAGGGCCTCGGAGATGTACTTATGGGTGCTCTGCTCGTTGCCGCCCAGATAGAGGATGGTGTCCGAGTTTCCGGGGATGGTCTCCCAGGAGTCCTTGTACAGCTCCTTGATCTGGGCCATGTTCTGAATGATGGTGCTGGAGGAAATGTTGCGGGAACGCATGGTGGCCAATTCACGAGTGTACCCTGGCAGCGGCATGGCTGCGAACTCATCCAATACAAAGTGGACGTGCTGGGGCAGCGCCCCATGATGGATCTGGTCCGCGCTGTAATAAAGTGTCTGAAACGCCTGGGAATAGAGCAGGGACACCAAGAAATTGAAGGTGTTGTCATTGTCCGGGATCACGGCGTAGAGAGCGCATTTCTTTTCTCCCAGGGTATAGAGGTCCATATCGTCGTGATCTGTGATGGCCCGGATCTGGGGTAGGTTAAAGGGGGCCAGACGAACCGCGGCGGATACCAGGATGCTCTTGGCTGTCTTGCCTGCGCTCTGCTTGAATACTTTGTACTGCCTGAGAGCCACGCTCTCCGGGTTCTCCCGTTCCATGGCCTGGAACAGTAAATCCAGGGGGGAGAGATACTCGTCATCCTCCTCTCGAACCTCCGCGTATTCCAGCACCCGCATGACCATGGAGAAGTTCTGCTCATACTCCGGTGCCTCCTGGAACAGCATGAGGATGATGGCCTGGAGGAGCGCCGTCTCCGCCTTGGTCCAAAACGGATCAGATTCATGGCTGCCCTTTGGTGTGGTAGCCTGGATGAGATTATTAACCAGCTTGAGGACATCTTTTTCATCTCTCAGATAGCGGAATGGGTTATACCCGTCCGACTCCTCCAGGTTGACCAGGTTGAGCACCCGGATGACATATCCTTTGCTTTTCAGCCACCCTCCGGTCGCAGTGAGCACCTCCATTTTCGGGTCAGTAATGACATAATTGGTGTTGGCCTCCAGAATGTTTGGTTTCACATAGCTGCGGGTCTTGGCCGCGCCGCTGCCGCCAATAACCAGGACGTTGAGGGAGCGGCGGTGCTTGTGGGTGTCCAGGCCCAGGCGGACATGGCGGGTCAGAATCTTGTTCTCTTTTTGGCGGAACATGGCGTTGACTTGCCGGGGAGAGCCCCAGGCGGCGGAGCCGTGCTCCTCACCGTCCCGAGTGCGCCGTTGCTCAGAGGTGTAGATACATAGGCCCATGATATAGAGGCCGGTACAGATCAGGATGGACAGCAGGCTTTTGTCTGTCCAATGGATATCCAGCGGGTGCTGGAGCGCCGTTGTCAGATTGGTAAGAAGTTCCGGCAATCCACGCCCCAAAGATTGGGCAATGAGCAATGCGCCCCAGACCACCGGAACATAGAAAAACAGGGCCAGGACAATGTCACCGGCCCTGGAGTTTTGCTTCAGGAAGAATCACCTCCAGACAAAAATGGTACAGCCATGAGCAAAACTCCAAAAGAGTAGTAATTGCAATGGTTTCCGGTCATGGCTGAAACCGAAAATCACTCATATGATATAGAAAGCGGAGCCCCATTCTGGTAAAA
>NZ_JBQHTM010000061.1:0-13590 GCF_052065695.1 Intestinimonas sp. HCP28S3_D6 | reverse complement strand
AAAAGAAACAAAATGGGCGCGCCGGGGGGGCGGGCGCCCACTTTCATTTGGCTCACAGAATGTTCATCAGGTTGAAGGCCACGATGAGGCCGGAGAACACGATGGAAACGGTGGAGCACAGCTTGATGAGAATGTTGAGGGAAGGACCGGAGGTATCCTTGAAGGGATCGCCCACGGTGTCGCCCACAACGGCGGCCTTGTGGCAGTCGGAGCCCTTGCCGCCGTGGTGGCCGGACTCGATGTACTTCTTGGCGTTGTCCCAGGCGCCGCCGGCGTTGGACATGAACACGGCCATGGCGAAGCCGGTGACGGAGACGCCGCCCAGCAGACCCACCACGCCGGTGGGGCCAAGGATGAGGCCAGTGAGGATGGGCACCACGATGGCCAGCAGGGCGGGGACAACCATCTCGTGGAGGGCGCCCTTGGTGCACAGAGCCACGCAGGAGGCGTAGTCGGGGTCAGCCTTGCCGTCCATGATGCCGGCGATCTCCCGGAACTGACGGCGGACCTCCACCACGATGGACTGGGCGGCGGTCTGCACGGCGCTCATGGTGAAGGCGGAGAAGACGAAGGTGAGCATGGCGCCGATGAACATACCGACCAGCACGGTGGGGCTGGTGAGGGTGAAGTTGAGGACCTCGGTGGTCTTGGTCTGGACAATGTCCACATAGGAGACCAGGAGGGCCAGAGCGGTGAGGGAGGCGGAGCCGATGGCGAAGCCCTTGCCGGTGGCGGCGGTGGTGTTGCCTAGGGAGTCCAGGGCGTCGGTGCGGTCACGGACCTCCTCGGGGAGGCCGCTCATCTCGGCGATGCCACCAGCGTTGTCGGCCACGGGGCCGTAGGCGTCGGTGGCCAGGGTGATGCCCAGGGTGGAGAGCATGCCCACGCCGGCGATGCCGATGCCGTAGAGGCCGCGGTTG
Organism: Intestinimonas sp. HCP28S3_D6; assembly: GCF_052065695.1. NCBI lineage: Bacteria > Bacillati > Bacillota > Clostridia > Eubacteriales > Intestinimonas > Intestinimonas sp. HCP28S3_D6. The sequence continues at coordinate 12,670 of NZ_JBQHTM010000061.1, read as the reverse complement.
AAGCCGTCGGTGAAGAGGCCGGCGCTATCCACCACGGTGAGGGAGCCGCCGGCAGCGAAGTAGCTGATGAGAACGGCGGCGGCCACGATGAGGATGGAGGCCACGGTGGACTTCAGGCCCAGGGAGATACCGCCGATGATGACGGTGGCGGAGCCGGTCTCGGAGGAGGCGGCCAGCTTCTGGGTAGGCTTGTAGGTGTCAGAGGTGTAGTACTCGGTGAAGTAGCCGATGGCGCAGCCGCCGATCAGGCCGGCCAGGATGGCCACATAGACGCCCCAGTTGCCCAGCACGATGTAGGTCAGGGGAGCGGCGACGATGGCGGCCAGGACGGCGGCGGTGTAGGTGCCGGTACGCAGGCTCTTCAGCAGGGACTTCTGGTCGGCGTCCTCCTTGGTGCGGACCAGGAAGGAGCCGATGATGGAGCAGATGATGCCCTCCACAGCCAGGAGCATGGGCAGAAGCATGCCGGCGAAGCCGTAGCCCGCCACGGCGGACAGGGCAAAGGTAGCCAGGATGGAGCCCACGTAGGACTCGTAGAGGTCGGCGCCCATGCCGGCCACGTCGCCCACGTTGTCGCCCACGTTGTCGGCGATGGTAGCGGGGTTACGGGGGTCATCCTCGGGGATGCCGGCCTCCACCTTGCCCACCAGGTCGGCGCCCACATCGGCGGCCTTGGTGTAGATACCGCCGCCCACACGGGCGAAGAGGGCCATGAAGGAGGCGCCCATGCCGTTCATGACCATGATGTTGGCCAGAGCGGAGGCATCGGTGATGCCGAAGGCGTAGTGGAGCAGGAAATACCAGATGGAGATATCCAGCATGCCCAGACCAACCACGGTGAAGCCCATGACGGAGCCGGAGGAGAAGGCCACCCGCAGGCCCTTGTTCAGGCTCTCAGAAGCGGCCTGAGCGGTACGGGCGTTGGAGTTGGTGGCGATCTTCATGCCCACGAAGCCGGCCAGCATGGACCAGATGCCGCCGGTGACGAAGGCGAAGGGGGTGAACTTGGAGAGCATCTCGCCGTTGGAGCCAAAGGCGATGATGAGCAGGATCACAAAAACCACCACAAAGACCTTGGCCACAGTGGTGTACTGCCTCTGAAGATAGGCGTTGGCGCCCTGACGAATAGAGGCGGCAATCTTTTTCATGGTGTCATTGCCCTCCGAGAAGGTCATGACCTTCCGGCTCTGGACATAGGCAAAGAGGATGGCCAGGACGGCGCCCACAATGCCAACCCAGAAGTAATTTTCCCAATTCAAAATTCCTCACTCCTTTTGCATGCGCACGCCGGGACGCGTGCGCTCCTTGTCTATAATTTTAGCAGATTGAAGAGGATTTTCAAGATTTCCACCCGGTCATTTCAGCATCTTGACGAAGTTTTTACAGTTCCTACGAAAATGAAATGTCCTTTCTGTGCCTTTCCGTGCATTGTTGCCATCACATGGAAAAAGGAAACAGTAAACGAAAATTGTGCCCCTTCAAATGAAAAGAAAATAGACTTACGAGCGGCGGAAGTAGGGAAAAGCCGCAGTGTTGTCAAGAAAAAAATTTTATGCTTTGCACAAAAAGCAAAAGGGAAGAAAAGGAAAAGACAGGGCCGCACACGCTCGGCGGCCCTGCCTTTGGTCAAAAAAACCATATGCAAGAAATGGCAATCTTTCCGTCTAAATGGGAGGTCAGATCCGCTGCCAGGCGCTCTTGCTGAAGAGGACCAGAATGGGGAAGACCTCCAGGCGTCCGATGATCATACACATGGAGAGGACGATCTTGGAGATAGGGGAGAAGCCAGCAAAATTGCCCATAGGGCCCACCTGCTCCAGACCGGGGCCAATGTTGCCGATGCAGGCCACTACGGCGGTGAAGGTGGTGCCAAAGGAGAAGTTGTCCAAAGCCACCACCAGCATGGCAGAGAAGGCGATGAGCATATAGGTGCCCAGGAAGACCATGACAGTGTGGAGCACTTTCTCGTCCACCACACGGCCGTCCAGCTTGACCACGCTCACCGAGCGGGGATGGAGGATCTGGCGGATCTCCCGGCGCACGCACTTGAGGAGCAGGAGGATACGGGAGCATTTCATGCCACCGCCTGTGGAGCCGGCGCAGGCGCCGCACAGCATCAGAAGGACCAGGAGCATCCGGGAGAACTCCGGCCACAGGTCGAAGTCCACACTGGAGAAGCCGGTGGTGGAGATGATGGTGGACACCTGAAAGAAGGCGTGGCGGAGAGATGTGAGGTAGCTGGGGTACAGGCTGTTAATGTTAAAGGAAATGAGGATCACCGAGAGTGCCACCACGATGAGGAAAAAGCGCAGCTCATCGCTCTGGAGGGCCTGCTTGACCTTACCGCAGAGAATGAGAAAATAGAGGGCAAAGTTGGCCGAAAAGAGGAGCATGAAGATGCCGATGATGACCTCAAAAACTGCGTTGTGGTAACCGCCGATGGAGATGTTCAGGACGGAAAAGCCGCCGGTACCGGCGGTGGCAAAGGAGTTGACCAGGGCGTCATAGAGGGGCATTCCCGCCAACAGGAGACAGAGGACCATGATGACGGTGAGCCCAAAGTAGATGGTGTAGAGGATCTTGGAGGTCTGGGAGGAGCGGGGGACCAGCTTGCTGATAATGGGCCCGGGGGACTCCGCCTTCATAACATGGAGGGTACGGGCGCCCAGGGAGGGGAGGAGGGCAATGGTCAGAACCAGGATTCCCATACCGCCCAGCCAGTGAGTAAAGGAGCGCCAGAAGAGGATGCCCTTGGGCAGGCCCTCCACCGCCCGGAGGATGGAGGAGCCGGTGGTGGTAAAACCGGAGATGCATTCAAAGAAGCAGTCAACAAAGGAATCAAAATAGCCGCAGGCGTAAAAGGGAATGGCGCCACAGAGACCCACCAGCACCCAGATCAGGCCGGCGGAGAAGAAGCCCTCCCGGGCGTGGAACCGGGTGTCGGAGCGCAGGAGGGAGAGGAGAAAGCCCAAGCCGGCGGTGATGCCGATGCCGAAGAAGAACGGGGTGGGGTCCTCCCGGTAGAGGAGGGCCACACACAGGGGCAGAAGCATGCTGGCTGCCTCTACCAGCAGGGTCTTGCCTGCCAGACGAAAGACGAGTCTGAAATTCATAGCTCCAGCCCCCGGTCCAGCAGGTCTTCCTCGGAGTTGTCGCCCCGGCGCTCCAGCAGGGAGTCATCAAAGATGTCGTTGATGTCCAGAATACCGTGTCCGCTGGAGATAATGATAACGGTGTCCCCCATCTCAATGGTGGAGGAACCTTCGGGGACGATGGTGCGGCCCTGGTGGATGATGACGGCCACCAGGATGCCCTTTTTGAGGTGGAGGTCCTTGAGGGGGGTGCCCAGATGGCGGGTAGTCTGGTTGACCACGAACTCCATGGCCTCGGCGCCTCTGTCACCGATCTTGTAGAGGGTGTTCATGACGCTGCCCTTGGAGTTCTGGCGGCCACGGACGATCTGAAGGATCTGGTTGGCGGTGAAGAGCTTGGGGGAGATGACACTCTCCAGCCCCAGATGGCGAACGATGCCGGTGTAGTTCTGGCGGTTGCACTTGGCCACCACCTTGGGGACCTCACGCTGCATGGCGTAGAGGGAAATAATGAGGTTGTCCTCGTCGCGGTCGGTGAGAGCCACGAAGGCATCGGATTCGCCCAGGTTCTCCGACTCCAGCAGCTCCTGGTCGGTGCCGTCGCCCATGATGATGAGGCTATGGGGAAGGTCTTCGGAGAGCTGGCGGCAGCGGGCCTCCTTGAGTTCCACGATCTTTACCCGCATGTTCATGCGCTCCAGGATGGAGGCCAGATAGTAGCTGATGCGGCCGCCGCCCACCACAAAGACGTTGCGGATGTGAGAGGCATACCGGCCGATGAGTTTGAAAAACTCGTGGACGCCCACAGGGGCGCCAATGAGGTAGATCCGGTCTTCCGCCTGAGGCACGAAGGAGCCGTCGGGGATGATGACCTGACCGTTGCGGTCGGCGGCACAGAACAGGATGGGCAGGCCCTTGACCCGGTCAGACAGATTGGAGAGGGGCTGTCCCAGGAAGAAATCGCCCTCCCGTGCCCGGAAGCTCATCAGCTCCACCCGGCCACGGTAGAAAGTCTCGATGTTGGCGGCGGAGGGGAAGCGAAGCAGCCGGGCGATCTCCACGGCGGTGGCCCGCTCCGGATTGATGAGCAGGTCGATACCCATGTCACGCTTGAAGGCGTTGACGTCCACGGTATACTCCACGTTGCGGACCCGGGCCACGGTGAAGCTGGTGCCCAGGTGCTTGGCGTTGAGACAGCAGACCATATTGACCTCATCCAGGCTGGTGGCGGCGATGAGCACGTCGGCATGCTCAGCGCCTGCCTCCCGTAGTACGCTGATGGAAGCGCCATTGCCCTTGACGCACATGACGTCCAGCGCGTCGTCGGCCTTCCGCAGAGCCTCGCTGTTGTTGTCGACGATGGTGATATTATGGTCTTCCTGTGAGAGCAGTTCCGCAAGGGTATAGCCGACCTTGCCGTCGCCCACAATGATGATATTCAAAACTCCTACATCCTCTCTGGCGATGTGTAAATAAAACCATCTATAATATAGCCGAACAAGAGCGGATGTGCAAGAGAAAGCGGCAAAAAATGACAGATAAGTGGATAAAATATAAATCAGGGTCAATCCCGCCAGAGGTGTAGGAGTCCGGCGTCATGAAGGGCCTTGGTGAGCATCAGGGCCAGGGGGGTGAGCACCATTCCGGCCACGCCCAGGGCATGGAAGCCCACATACATGGCAAGCAGGGTGGCCAGAGGAGGTAGACCGGCGTGGAGTCCCACCAGCTTGGGTTCCAGCAGACTGCGGGCGGTCATCACCAGACCCCATAGGCCCAGAAGGCCTATCCCCATGGGCAGATCACCGGACAGGGCGGTGAGCACGGACCAGGGGACCAGTACCAGCCCGGCGCCCAGTACGGGCAGGGCGTCGGTGAGGGCGGTGACGGCGGCGGGAAGGAGGGGGGATTCCACCCCCAGCGCAAAGAGTCCGGCCAGGAGGAGGGAGAAGGTGAGCAGGGTGAGCAGGCCCTGGGCGCGGAGCCAGCCCAGGGCGGCATTCCGGAGGTGGAGAAGGCCGGTGCGGACGTCCTCACGGCGTCTCTCCGGCACCTGGCGCCAGAGAAAGGCCAGCAGAGCGGGGCGTCCGGCAGAGGAGAAATAGGTGGCCAGCACCGTGGTGAAGAGGCCAAGTCCCCACCGCGGGAGGGCGGCAAAAACGGCGGCGACCTGGTCCGCAGCAGCAGCGGAGAGTTGGGCGGGCAGGGCGGCGGCCTGTTTGGAGAGGGAGGCCAGGCCGTTTTGGAGCAGGGGGCGCAGCTCTGGCGGCGCCGCAGTCAGAATGCGGAGGCTCCAATGCTCCGACAGGTTGCCGGCGGCGGAAAGTGGAGCGAGGAGGCCGGGCAGGTCCCGGAGCAGGTTTTCCGACTCACGCCACAGACGCCACAGGAGTAGAAAAAGTCCGCCGCTGAGGAACAGGGCTAGAAGGAGTGTGGATAACCCCGATGCCACCCAGCGGGGCAGGTGTAGGCGGCGGGTAAGAAAACGGACAAGGGGTTCCAACATGGCAGCCAGAAGAAAACCGACCAGAAAAGGCGAAAACCAGGTCAGCATCAGTCTGGAAAAAACCCAGAGAAGCAGGCCGCAGAGGAGGAACGCACCGCCTATTTGCAGGAACCGATAAAGAGGCTTTGGGACCATTGCGACCTCCTTTCATGGCGGGTGGCCGTCTCCGGGAGACAGGCAGCAGAGGCGGGTATGGTAACAACGACGATTTTTGACTGACATTGACAGGGAAAAATCGTGGGAAGTATATGAGGAAACGCCCTTGCACATCTCAGTTTACTGTGCTAAAATAAATCCCACATGCGGACAAATGCCTGCGTGACAAAGACACGAAGACCTCTGCGCCACAGAGGGGATAGGGGAGTAGATTGCCATGGCGAATCCGCCCAAATATTTCATCGTGGAGGCCGCCGCCCTGCCGGAAATTTTTCGTAAGGTGGCGGAGACCAAGCGGCTGCTGGAGACCGGTGAGGCTGAGACCGTCCACCAGGCCACCGGGATCACCGGGATTAGCCGCAGCGCCTTTTATAAATATAAGGATGCGGTCCGGCCCTTCAACGACATGCTCCACGGCCGGATCGTGACCGTCCAGGTTCGGCTCCGGGACGAGCCCGGCGTTTTGTCGTCGGTGCTCAATAGTTTTGCCGTATCAGGGGCGAATATTCTTACCATCAACCAGGGTATTCCTACAAGCGGCTGCGCACTGGTGACCATTGGGGCGGAGACCTCCGGGCTCCAGATCCCGGTGGAGGAGCTTTTGACCCGGACCACGGAACTCAAGGGCGTCCTGAAGTGTGAGATCCTAGCGGGCTGACACCGCCCGGCGCGAACGCCGGAATTGAATCAGAGGAGAGTAGATCACATGGTGAATGTTGCGATCCTGGGGTTTGGCACCGTTGGCTCCGGTGTGGCCGAGGTGCTGGCCAAAAACGCCGACCACATCGACCAGAAGGTAGAGACGCCGGTCCGGCTCAAGTACATCCTGGATGTGCGGGACTTCCCGGACAGCCCCTTTGGGGATAAGGTGGTCCACGACTTTTCCATTATTGAAAACGATCCCACCGTGGACATCGTGGTGGAGACCATCGGCGGGGCCACGGTGGCCCTGGACTTTACCCGCCGCGCTCTGACGGCCGGGAAGAGTGTGGTGTCCTCCAACAAGGAGCTGGTGGCCGAACACGGCCACGAGCTTTTGCAGCTGGCGGCGGAGAAGGGCGTCAGCTACCTCTTTGAGGCCAGCGTGGGCGGCGGTATCCCCATCCTACGCCCCCTGTCCCAGTGCCTGGCGGCCAACGAGCTCACTGAGGTCTGCGGCATCCTCAACGGCACCACCAACTATATCCTCACCCGGATGATCCGCTCCGGCCTCACCTTTGAGGCGGCGCTGAAGGAGGCCCAGGCCAACGGTTACGCTGAAAAGGACCCCACCGCCGATGTGGAAGGGCACGACGCCTGCCGGAAGATCTGCATCCTGGCCGCCATCGCCTTCGGCCGCCACGTCTATCCCCGGCAGGTGCCTACCGAGGGCATTTCCGGTGTGACTCTGGCCGATGTGGCTTACGCTGAATCCTGCAACCGGAAGATCAAGTTGCTGGGCCGGGCGGTCAAGCAGGACGACGGCAGAATCTGCGCCTATGTGGCGCCCCACCTGGTGGACGGCGAGGCACCCCTGGCCGGTGTGGAGGACGTGTTCAACGCCATCATGGTGAAGGGCGACGCCATCGGCGACGTGATGTTCTACGGCCGGGGCGCCGGTAAGCTGCCCACCGCCTCCGCCGTGGTGGCCGACGTCATGGATGCCGCACGGCACATCCGGTCCCGCAAGCGGATCGAGTGGGGTCCCGGCGGTGACGATGTGGCGGTCGGGCCTGAGAAGATGCCTTTCCGCTGGTATGTGCGGGCGCTGGGTACGGCGGAGGACGCCCGGGCGGTGCCCGGTGCCAGCCTGCTCTCCCGCCCCGGTGCGCCTGCCGATGAGGTGGCCTTCCTCACCAGTCCCATGACCCGCGCCCAGCTGGACGGCGCTTTGGGAGCGCTGGTGCCTCAGTCGGTGTTCCGGGTACTGGAGTGAGGGCATAGACTGGTTTGGAGCCTGGCAGGCTCCCCTTTCCCATAAACGCTTAGGGGGTACATATACCATGGCACTCATTGTACAGAAATTCGGCGGGTCCTCTGTCGCGGATGCCGACCGCATCCGCAACGTGGCCCGCATCATCACAGAGACCTACCGCCGGGGACACAGCCTGGTGGTGGTCCTCTCTGCTCAGGGCGACACCACCGACGATCTCATCGCCAAGGCCGGTGAGATCAATCCCAAGGCATCCAAACGGGAGATGGACATGCTTCTCTCCACCGGCGAGCAGATCTCCTGCGCCCTGTGCGCCATGGCCATTGAGGGCATGGGCTACCCGGTGGTCTCCCTCACCGGCTGGCAGGCGGGCTTCAAGACCAACTCCGTTTACAGCGCCGCCCGGATCAAGAGCATCCGAAGCGAGCGAATCATGGCCGAGCTGGACAAGAAGAAGATCGTCATCATCACCGGCTTCCAGGGCATCAACAAGTACGGCGACATCACCACCCTGGGCCGGGGCGGTTCAGATACCTCGGCAGTGGCCCTGGCCGCCGCCCTTCATGCTGACCTGTGCCAGATCTACACCGACGTGGACGGTGTCTACACCGCCGATCCCCGACATGTGAAGGGCGCCCGAAAGCTGGACGAGATCACCTATGACGAGATGCTGGAGCTGGCGACCCTGGGCGCCCAGGTCCTGCACAACCGCTCCGTGGAGATGGCGAAGCGGTATAACGTGAATCTGGAGGTTCTCTCCAGCTTCTCCGGCCAGCCCGGGACAAAAGTCAAGGAGGTTGCGAAAACCATGGAAAAGCCCTATGTCAGCGGCATTGCCAAGGATAAAAATATTGCCCGCCTGGCCCTCGTCGGCCTGCCCGACAAGCCCGGCACCGCCTTCCGGATGTTCTCCGCCCTGGCGAAGTACAAGATCAATGTGGACATTATCCTCCAGTCCATCGGCCGCAACAACACTAAGGACATCAGCTTCACCGTGGACCTGGACGATATGGAGAAGGCCAAGCAGGTCATGACCGACCTGCAGAGCGTGCTGGGCTTCGACCATATCGACGTCACCGACGAGATTGCCAAGGTCTCCATCGTGGGTGCCGGCATGATCAACAACCCCGGCGTGGCCTCCCTCATGTTTGAGGCCCTCTACAACGCCGGCATCAACATCCACATGATCTCCACCAGTGAGATCAAGGTGTCTGTCCTGGTGGACAAGTGCGACGCCGACACCGCTGTCCAGGTCATCCACGACCGCTTCTACGAGGAGTTCGGCAATATCTGAGCCTTAAAAACTGCCCCAGCGGCGCAGAGACGCGTTGAGATGGGAGCCCGAAGATCCCGCCCTGCCAAAGGGGGATCTCCGGGCTCCCGTTCTGCGTCCAGAAGAGAGGAAAACCGATGAAACAGAAGAAACAAGACGTATTGAGCCTGTCCTGGCCCATTTTTGTGGAGCTGCTGCTCCAGATGCTGGTGGGCAATGCCGACCAGATCATGGTGGGTTGGCGGGACCCCAACGGGGTGGGCGCCATCGGCAACGCCAACCAGATCACCAACCTGCTGCTGCTGGTGTTCTCGGTGGTGTGCACCGCCGCCATGATCCTGGTGTCACAGTACCTGGGGGCCGGAGACACCAAACGGGTGGGCCGGACCTGTACCGCGGCCCTGGTGATGAACCTGATTTTTGGCCTGGCGGTGAGTCTACTGCTGATTTTGGGCTGCGGCCCCATCTTCCGGCTCATGGGGGTCCACGAGCTGATCTTTGAAGAGACCTGCCTCTACATGCGCATCATAGGCGCCGGTATGGTCTTTCAGTCGGTCTACCTCACCTTCACCGCCTTTTTCCGCAGCGCCCAGATGATGCGGGAGACTATGATGGTCTCCATTTTCATGAATTGCCTGAACATTGGCGGAAACTATATTCTCATCAACGGGCTGGGGCCCTTGCCCGCTCTGGGGGTGGCAGGTGCCGCCCTCTCCAGCGGACTGAGCCGCTTTGTGGGGGTGGTGGTCATTGCCTGCCTATTCCGGCAGCGCTTCCCCGGTCTGATCTCTAGACGGCATCTGCACCCCTTTCCCAAGGCGGAGATGCTTCAGCTCATGGGCATTGGACTGCCCACCGGCAGCGAGTCTCTCTCCTACAACGGCTCCCAGATCTGCATCCAGGCCGTCTGCAACCAGTTTGCCGCCTATGTGGTCAATACCCGGGTCTATGCCATGATCTTCGCCAACGTCACCTACATGTTCGGCTCCGCCCTCTCCCAGGCCTGCCAGGTGGTGGTGGCCCGGCTCATGGGTGCCCGGGAGATGGAGGCCACCCACCGTCAGGTCATGTCCACCCTGCGGGGGGCGGTGCTGGTCTCCGGCGGCCTCTCAGTCTTACTGTGCGTGGCCGCCCGACCGGTGTATAGCATCTTCACTCAGGACCCTCAGATTCTGGCCCTGGCCGGTACCATCATGCTCATTGAGATCCCACTGGAGCTGGGGCGGGCGGTGAACATGGTCATGTGCCGGGCCCTACAGGCCTGCGGCGACATCCGCTTTCCCACCGTCATCTGCGTCATTGACGCCTGGCTGATCGGCGTGGGCGGCAGCTTCTTCCTGGGCGTGGTGCTGGGCTGGGGCCTGGCCGGCCTGTGGGCCGCCATGGCGGCAGACGAGTGTATTCGGGCGGTGCTCTTCCTTATCCGCTGGCAGAGCGGCGCCTGGCGACAGAAATGCCTGTTGGACACGGCAAAGGGATAAGAACTGGGAAAATGCCCATACGTGTTTGCTATGGATTTTTTAACAAAATTATATATTATGTAAATTAAAGAGACGGCCTGGGCGCCAGAGTATCCTGTGTGGAGTGTGGAAAAATAGGTGTAGAAGTGCGAGGATTCCCGATATAAACAGGAAAACAATCGGTGGAAAACTCGGTGCAAAGTGTGAATAACTAGATGTAAATACATCTCATGAATCTAACTTTATGTAAACTATATGTGAAGAACTAGAGTAAGAAATAGTAAAAGTCCATCGTAAAAAGACAAGAGAATGTGGACTTTTTATAGACATAGGTAAAAATAGGAAAATAAGAAAATAACGAGAAAGGGACCGTCGGCAAAAAGAGATATACTTCTTGTATAGTCACAGTAAAGGGCTGGAAAGGGCAGCAGGCGGTACGAAACTCGCTTGACAACCCGGGGCGGATATAGTATCATAACAAAAGCAGTTTGCAGTCCTGGTGCTGCAGACGGGCTAGTGTGGCTCAATGGCAGAGCATCTCACTCGTAATGAGAAGGTCGCTGGTTGTGGCTAAGGGTGGTAAATTAGGAAGGGCCGATTTTTGGCCGAGGAACAAACAGAGTACGGTGAGGAGCCGGGATCTCATAGAGGTATGCTGGAATAGCTCAGTCGGTAGAGCAGCTGATTCGTAATCAGCAGGTCGCGTGTTCAAGTCACGTTTCCAGCTCCAAAATGCTCCTTATCGAGGGATAAGGAGCATTTTTGTGTACAAAAACGAAGAAAAGGATTATACTGTATCCATGGAAAATGCGGAGGCATCCGTCCGCATGGAGGGATATACTGTTACCCCTGAAATGCGGGAACAGTGTAAGCGTGTGCTGCGGGGCGAGGCCACAATGGAGGAATGCCTGAAGCGTTTTCTGAAGTCCCGACAGAAGGATGATTCAGTATGGCATACAGTTTAGAGCCTGTTTCCCAGGACTGTTATCCTGGCACCACGGTGCTGGTCAATAAGCTGAATATTCGGGATGAGGCTACGCTGAATGAGGCGGAGGCCCTTATCACCTACATTAATGCCTCCAAGCTGGAGTATTGCCCGCTGGAAGGCGTTTTTGATTTTACCCATTACAAGGCGATTCACCATTTTCTCTTTTCTGAGTTGTATGATTGGGCAGGACAAGTCCGTGCAGTGAATATTAGTAAAAAGGCAACTTGTTTCTGCCGGGCAGAGAGAATTGAAACCCAAGCGCAGCTGATTTTCCAGCGACTGAAAGAGCGAGACTGTTTTAAAGGACTCTCCCATCATGACTTTGTGGATGAAATCGTGGATTTTTACTGTGTCACAAATATGCTGAATCCTTTCCGGGAGGGCAATGGCCGCACGCAAAGAACCTTCCTGGCACAACTGATTCGCAATGCTGGATATGATATCAACTGGGCCGAGGTAGATGGTGATTTGCTGATGATTGCCACCATTCAAGCGGCACAGGGAGTAACGGATCTGCTTCGGAGTGTATTTCAAGAAAGTATACGAGAGGGGGTATTTTGATCATTAACGCTGGATATGATGGTATTTCTGTGCTATTGTGTTTTGCTACAAGGAGGCGAGGCACATGAACGAGACTCTGAGATTGCTGTACGACAAATTTTATACCCCTCTGCCTATGGTGGAATCCGAACGGGAAGTGGAAACCTGCCACCGGCAGCTTATTGAGCGGTTGGACAAGCCGGAGCGGAGATTGATTCTGCGGATCATCGATGCCCAGAATCTGATGATAGAGGAACGCTCCATAGATAGTTTCGTCTGCGGCTTTCGGCTGGCGTGGGAAATGGCAAACGAACTGAATCATGATAAAGAGAACAGGCATCCGTTGCCAGCTGAAGAAGCTGAGACGGATGCCTGTTCTATGCTATAGAATGAAATTTCCGGGTATAGGCGAGGCATTACGGAAACAGCTCGATGACCGTATCCGCCGGAGCAGACGCAGACCCGCACCAAGCGGCACGAACAGGAGCGATAAGGAAAAAGGGCGGGGGGTCAATCCCAAATTTTGTGTAAACGCTAAATTGTGGTGCAAAATAGAGCAAAAATATTTTAAGGCGGGAGCGGCGCAAGCTGCTGCCGCCTTTTCTACAAAAATAACAGCGCTTCGAGGGGATGTCGGTGCCGTCAAGATTTATGCGCAAAATTATTTGCAGGCTCCGGCTGAATGAAGTCAACCGGCAATAGAGGCGTCGTCCAGAGCCGCCTCCAAGTGCTTCATGTTCATGTAT
>NZ_JBQHTM010000060.1:0-13947 GCF_052065695.1 Intestinimonas sp. HCP28S3_D6 | reverse complement strand
TAAATGTTTCCTGTTTCTTCATCCCCATACACCACCATTGCGTTGATAGTGTTATTATCCCACATCCGGAGCCTTTATGGTAGTGCGGATTAAATCAGAGATTCCCTAAATCAATGCGGTAAGACCACGCATTGTTGTACCTTTTTCGCACGCTTCCTTTCATGCCGTTTTCTCTCCTTTGAATTGATTTTCTAATGAGAGTATATCAGCCGAATAGAATGACGGCAAAAAAACAGCCCACGGATTTTAGTTGGGTGAAGTGATCGCAAACCCGCATGGCGTCTAGGTTTTTCGGCATTTTTGTGGGCTGTGGGCAGAAAATCCCTCGGTATCGAGTGGACAGCCCACAAACAGCCCACGGATTTTGCCGGGCCAGCATATAGACGCAAAAATGCGGCTCACACTTACCTGTGAACCGCATTTCTGTTACTGCGTATCTTTTGTGCCGAAAACCGCTGAAATCATTGGCTTTTCGCCATTACCGAGACTGGCTCCAGCACGGATATACAGACTTTCTTACTTGTTGAAGTAACGCTTCAGCAGGCCTTCGAAAGCCTTGCCGTGACGAGCCTCGTCGCGGGCCATCTCGTGGACGGTGTCGTGGATGGCGTCCAGGTTGTGCTGCTTGGCCAGCTTAGCCAGCTCGAACTTGCCGGCGGTAGCGCCGTTCTCGGCGTCCACGCGCATCTCCAGGTTCTTCTTGGTGGAGTCGGTCACGACCTCACCCAGCAGCTCGGCGAACTTGGCGGCGTGCTCAGCCTCCTCATAGGCGGCCTTCTCCCAGTACAGGCCGATCTCGGGATAGCCCTCACGGTGAGCCACACGGGCCATAGCCAGGTACATACCGACCTCGGTGCACTCGCCCTGGAAGTTCTCGCGCAGACCCTGCATGATCTCCTCGGGAGAGCCCTGGGCCACGCCCACCACGTGCTCGGCAGCCCAGGTCTTCTCGCCGGCCTGCTCCTTGAACTTCTCAGCGGGAGCGCCGCACACAGGGCACTTCTCGGGAGCGGCGTCGCCCTCGTACACATAACCACAGACGGTGCAAACAAACTTCTTCATAAATCAAAGTCCTCCAGTCAAAGAATTTGTATATATTCGCTAATAGGAATCATTATTGTTTTCTGAACTGCCCATACTATACCACTTTGCAGGGGATTTGTAAAGGGGTTTTAAAAATTTTTTTTGAAAAGATTTTGTAAAGCCGCGAGACTTATGGATTGCCCTCCGTCTCCGACTCTTTCAGGTCGGCTGTGGTCAGCTCCATGAGCTGCTCCCGGGTGGGAGATTCCAGACCGGCCACACGGTCGGCCTGACGAGCCACCGCCCGCTCAAAGAGGTTGCGCACGTCCCGGGCGTTGCCGAAGTTCTCGTCTCGCTCTTCATAGAGGGAATTTAAATACGATTTGCAATATTTTGACCCGTCATTGCTTAGTGTATAGCCATTCTTTTCACACATGGACTGGAAAATAGAGAAAAGCTGCTCGCCGTTGTAGTCATCAAAATAGAAGTACTTGTTGAAGCGGCTCTCCAGACCGGGGTTGGCGTGGATGAAATCGCCCATGAGGGCGGTGTAGCCGGCCACGATGACAATGAGGTCGGAGCGGTGGTCCTCCATGGCCTTGAGGAGGGTTTCGATGGCCTCCCGGCCGAAGTCGTTGGCGTTGTCGTGGCTGGAGAGAGCGTAGGCCTCGTCGATGAAGAGAACGCCCCCCAGGGCCTTCTGAATGACCTCGCTGGTCTTGATGGCGGTCTGGCCCACGAAGCCGGCCACCAGACCGGAGCGGTCCACCTCCACCAGCTGTCCCTTGGGCAGGACGCCGATGGTGTGGTAGATCCGGGCCAGCAGACGAGCCACGGTGGTCTTTCCAGTACCCGGGTTGCCCATAAAGACCAAATGGAGGGACATGGGGGGCACGGGCAGGCCCTGCGCCTCCCGGAGCTTGCGTACTTTCACTAAATTGATGAGGCTTTTTACGTCCCGCTTTACCTTCTCCAGACCGCACAGGCTGTCCAGTTCGGCCAACAGGTCCTCCAACTTTTCCGGGGGCTGGGCCGTCTCCTTCTCGGAAGCGGTCTCCGGTCCGGGCTTGGCGGCGGCAGGGGCGGGGGAGGGGTTGCTTCCCCGGCGGGTGACGAAATCCCCGGCATCGGTGCGGGGCCGGTCACCGGCCAGACCGTCCGAATCGCACAGGGCAGTGAGGGCGTCGGCACAGGCGTTGACGAAACCGGCCTCCCGGTCGCTCACCGCCCCGTCTACGGCGGCAAAGAGAAGGAGCATCAGGGTCATCAGGTCTACGAACCGCCGGGCGGTGGTCTGGTGGTAGGCCTTGTCGTAGTCCATCATTTTGCGGAAAAAGGCGGGGGCCTGGAAGCCGGGGTATTCAGCCACGGCGGTGCTCAGCTCCCAAAAGAGGGCGGAGGGGACAGGATTGCCTTTGCAGTAGATAGCGTTGTACCACTCCACATGCTGGGGAGTGACGGCGCCGCCGTCGGCCTGCCAGACGCCCAGGGCGCACTGGCGGAGGAATTCGTCGGCGCCGGCGTTGAACATCTGCCGCATGGCCGGGTTGGCGATGTGCTGCCGGAAGGCGGTCACCCCATCGCTGTACTGTTTGTGCATGGCCTGGGTTGTCATGGCCTCCTTCACGCCGACACATCCTTTCTCATCCCCAACGGGAAAAATCCATAATACTATATTATATGCATGTCCAGCAGTCCGGTCAAGGATATTTGGTTAACATAAAATTGTAAACAATCCATTATTTCTTCCAACGCAAGGTTGACGATTTCCATCGAAACATGTACTATATACATGACATATTACCAGAGAAAGACCAAGGGGGATCACATACATGGCCAACAAGCGTAGCACCGGCACCCGATCAGCGGTCATCCGCTGTCCGAACTGCGGTGAGGACTATTCCGTAACATATAAGCGCTGCCCCTTTTGCGACGAGAAAGCAGAAGAGGAGAAGCGTCACTCCGGGGAACACCTGGATGATATGGAAGAGGAGGAGTCCCGGGAGGGACGAGGGGGCCGCCGGCTGGCCGGCGGACGGCGAGGGGAACCCTGGACGCCGCTGCGCATCGTGGGCACGGTGGTGCCTCTGGTCATCATCGTGGCCGCCATCTGGATCGTGGTGACCCAGATCATGCCCCTGGTGAACCGGGGCGAGATGAACCAGCAGCCGGTGGACACCGCGCCTGTGACCACCACCCAGGGCGTGGAGGAGACCACTCCGGTGCCCACTGACAGCGCCCTCCCCGAGGGCAGCACTGCACCCGAGACCACCGATGCCCCCCAGACCACCAGTGAGCCGGAGCCCACCATTCCCGCCGGGCAGACGGCCACCGGATTTACTCTGAACCGGGAAGACTTCACCATGAATGACAGCTATCCCGACCCGGTGCGGCTCACCGTCACCTTCCAGCCTGACGGTGCCACCGGCACCATCACCTGGAGCAGCAGCGATCCCGATGTGGCCACCGTGGACGATACCGGCTTGGTCTCCCACGGCACCAAGAACGGCAGCACCGTCATCACGGCCACCATGGGAGACGGCACCACCCAGACCTGCACCGTGCGGTGCAGCTTCTCCAACGCCGGCAGCTCCTCCGGTTCCACCACCAGTACCGGTTCCCTGAGCCTCAACCGCACCGACTTTACCCTCCAGAGCGCCGGGGAAAAATTCCAGATGAAGGTGTCCGGCACATCCTCTACCCCCACCTGGCACATCGGCAACACCTCGGTGGCCACCATATCCGGCGATGGTACTGTCACTGCCGTGGGGCGCGGCAATACCACCATCACTTGCACCGTGGACGGCAAGACCCTGGAGTGCATCGTCCGCTGCGATTTCTGAGTGGGAAACAGCCTTGCCCCGGCCGGAAAAAAGCCAGCCGGGGCAAAGTTCTGCTTTTAAATCGCCCTGAAGTGTGGTATAATCATCTTCCAGCCCTGAGAAAGGAGGCGCGCCATGGATCACGCCCCGGTCAAACTCATCGCCTCCAATCGGAAGGCCTATCATGACTATTTCGTGGAGGACAAATACGAGGCCGGCATTGAGCTGTGCGGCACCGAAGTTAAGTCCATCCGTATGGGCAACGTGAATCTGAAGGACGCCTTCTGCATCATCAAGGACGGACAGATGGTGGTCCACGGCATGCACGTGAGCCCCTATGAGAAGGGGAATATCTTCAACCGGGACCCCCTGCGACCCCGCCGGCTGCTCATGCACAAGCGGGAGATCCTGCGGCTCTTCGCCAAGGTCAAGCAGGATGGCTACGCACTGGTGCCTCTGTCGGTTTATTTCAAGGGCCCCCGCATCAAGCTGGAAGTCGGCCTGTGCAAAGGTAAGAAACTTTACGACAAGCGGGATGCCGCCGCCGCCCGGGACGCCAAGCGGGAGATGGACCGGGCCCGGAAGGACCGCAGCCGTTATTAAAAAAGCGACATGGGGCGGGATGATGTTCTGCGCCCCGATTTGAAAGGAGTGTTTTCCCATGGCTCAGAATCCCATCGTGACCATCGAGATGGAGAACGGCGGAAAGATGGTGGCCGAGCTCTATCCTGAGGTGGCGCCCAATACGGTCAACAACTTTGTGAGCCTGGTCAAGTCCGGCTTCTATGACGGGTTGATTTTCCACCGCGTGATCCCCGGCTTTATGATCCAGGGCGGCTGCCCCCAGGGCACCGGCATGGGCGGCCCGGGCTATACCATCAAGGGTGAGTTCACCGGCAACGGCTTTCAGAACGACCTGAAGCACGACCGGGGTGTGCTGTCCATGGCCCGTGCCATGAGCCCCAACTCCGCCGGCAGCCAGTTTTTCATCATGGTGGAGGAGGCTCCCCACCTGGATGGCCAGTATGCCTCCTTTGGCAAGGTCATCGAGGGCATGGATGTGGCCGACGCCATCGTGAATGCCAAGCGGAACTATATGGATAAGCCGCTGGAGGATCAGCGCATCAAGTCCATGACTGTGGAGACCTTCGGGGTGGATTATCCCGACCCTGAGAAGGTGTAAATCAAAAATTGGCGTGTTCCCCTGCCCGGAGCGGGGAGGGGAAGCGCCTGTCTCTTCTCCCACACGGCGGCGAAGCGAGGGATATGGAGCTTGCTCCGACGACGAGGGGGCGTACCGGTTTCGACGGGGACGCGGAGGCAGGAATAGCGGGCGGTGGCGCCTGACCACCTTAAAACGGGCATTCTTTATAAATTAAAGAACAACAACGATTACGAACTCGTCGCGGCCTAATTAGCCCGTGACCGTCCCGGCCGGAAGGCCCACGAGCCGGTTCGGGGCGTCATTTTAGTGGGGACCGTGCGTGCGCAAAGCTTTGAGCGTACCATGAATTATGAAGCTACCAACCCTCTGAGCGTGACGGCTCGCGCTTTGGGAAGGGAATTCCAATAAACCGTCTGCGCCCGGAGAAGTTCCTGTCAAAACGTTTTCGGACGGGGGTTCAACTCCCCCCGCCTCCACCATTGAGCGCATATCCGAACCCTTCATTGTATGGGGAACGGTATTCGTTCAAACAAGAAGACACTCCTTACCATAACGGTAGGGAGTGTCCTTTTTTATTCTTCGCCAGAATAGCCGTTGGCCTTGGCGCACTTCAACGCACCCAAGATCATTTTATCCTGAGCCAATGTCCGCTGCTTCATCTCATAGAGAGGAATACCGCAATGGTCTTTCCACTCAATGAGCTGCTTGCGGTCATGGACAACGATACCTTCATACAGGTTAATGAGCTTGTCCAGCGTCACTTCTCTCAGCACTTGCACACAATCACCCCTGACTTTCATCGGAAGGTTTCTCCTTCACCTTGATACCATAGAGTAAGGCAAGCTCGGCAGTCCAAGCGGCAAACCAACCTACCGTCAGCTCCGGGGCAACAGTGTGGTCAAAGAAGTTTGCGATCAACACGACCACGGTGTACCAAGTGAGGTTTACCACCGCCAAGATCGTAAATTTGGTACGCTTCTTCATTTTGGGCTTAGACTTTCCATCTACTCTCTTGCCGCTCACAGATACCAACCTCACTTTTTCAGATACAGGGCTGGTGGTGGCCTGCTTTGAATGCGGCATAGAATATTCCTCTGGCAGAGGCAATGTCAAAGAAGTCGCATTGGGGGCCATCAAAGGGTTTATGGCGGTCAGCCTGTTTACTGTCGTTCCAGTGCGGCTCTATGAATTATCCGTGACCCTGCAAAGCCAGATGACTGCGGGGATCACCGGATATGGCACATCCATTGGGGAGGTAGCATCTGAAATTGTTGGCACACTTAATGGAGTAGAGTCGCTGACAGAAATGGCCCCCGGCTCGTATTTTGGATTTGCATCCATTACCAGTCCCATCATGCTCCTCTTCTGCATCATCCTGATGGCCTATGCCGTCATTAAAGTATTCTTTGCAAATCTGAAACGAGGTGGAATCCTACTCATCCAAATTGCTGTGGGAAGCCTGTATATGTTTAGTGTACCCCGCAGCTTTACCGATGGATTTATCCAATGGTGCAAGCAGATCATCGGCTTGTGTCTGACCGCCTTTTTGCAATCCACAATCCTGATCGCAGGGCTGATGGTATTTAAAGATCATGCCTTGCTGGGACTTGGCCTGATGCTGTCTGCCGGTGAGATCCCCCGCATCGCCGGAACCTTCGGTCTGGACACTACCACCAGAGCCAATATCATGTCCGCCGTATATACTGCCCAGGCGGCGGTGAATACCACAAGAACCGTTGTGCAGGCGGTGTCAAAATGAGCCTGCTGACGATGGGAAGTCTGTTTGATGGGATCGGCGGGTTTCCGCTTGCTGCTATACATAATGATATTGTCCCTGTGTGGGCAAGTGAGATCGAAACCTTTCCCATGGAAGTGACTCATTTCCGGTTTCCGGATATGGTCCATGTGGGGGATATTACAAAGCTGCATGGAGCCAATCTGCCGCCCGTGGATATTATCTGCGGGGGCAGTCCATGCCAGGATCTTTCTGTGGCTGGAGCGAGAGCCGGACTTGCCGGTGAACGCTCCGGCCTTTTTATGGAGCAGGTACGCATCGTAAAGGAGATGAGATATGCAGATAGATTACGAGGTAGAACAGATGTCGATATTCGACCTCGATTCATGGTGTGGGAGAACGTGCCTTATGCGTTGAAGTGCATAAGGAACATTATGAGTTGTAAGCAATTATGAAAAGACCTCCTTCCAAAATATTGAGATTTCTTTGAGGATTAGAAAGACGCTGCGCATAATTTCCCTTTATACTGTGAGCATCACAATATAAAGGAGGCAAACTATGCACAGCAGAAAGGCAGTTCCAATCATCGACTTGATGAACGCGGCAAATATGGAGTTGATCCGTCTGGACTTCAAATCGTCAACCCTCAGTCGGCATAGCAAGGAGTTCCGAAACTTCTCCAATTTTTGCAGAGAAAACGAGATCACCGCCTACGACACAGAAACAGGACCACAATATTTCCAATACCGTTATGGTTTGGACATCGGTGACCCCACCGCAAAACTGACCAAGCAGCAACTGGACACACGCTGTTCGATTCGTTTTTTAGATGACATTTTTCAATTTGGGTATGCACTGCGATACAGCCATCATGACTACACCGTGCCACGGCAATATATCGGTTTACTGGAAGAATACCTTGCATGGTGCCACAGAAATAAAAGTTCTGCTGGTACTATCCGTGTCAAGCGGACAAAGATGCGGCAATTTTTCTGTTTTCTGGATGGGCGTGGAATAGAACTTTCAGAACTAACCGCTGCAGACATTTCGGAATTTATGACCACACTGTGCCGCTACCATCGCGCAACGATCCATGTATTCAGCAGTGTTTTGCGTGATTTCTTCCGATATCTACATGAAAATGGGATATCGGACGATGACTTATCTCCAAGTGTTCCAAGGCCCAAAATCTACGTTGAAGAAAATATCCCCGAAACATGGAGCCCAGAAGAAGTGCGGCAGTTGTTGTCCGTTATTGACCGTAGCAATGCGATTGGAAAAAGAGATTATGCGATGCTTCTTCTGGCAATCCTTCTTGGTATGAGGGCGGGAGACATCTGCGCATTGAAATTCAAAAATCTGGACTGGCACCAGAAGCTGATCACCTATACACAGCAAAAAACACAAAAGGTTAATACACTGCCTCTGCTCCCCGTAATTGGCGATGCCATCATTGACTATCTGAAAAATGGGCGACTGGATTCCGAATGTGATAATGTGTTTATCCGCCATATCCATCCTTACGGAGAATTCCAGTCCAGCACATCTCTTTCTGAAAACCTCAAGCGATACATGAAATACGCGGGCATGACAGTAAAGAAACGCAAAGCAGCCCATTCACTGCGTCATACTCTGGCAAGCAGTCTTTTGTATGATGGCACACCGCTGATGACGATCTCCAATATTCTTGGGCACAACAGCCCCAAAACGACTTCCGTATACACCAAGGTGGATCTTCCGGCCTTGCGTAAGTGCGCGTTGTCTTATGGGGAATGGAGGAGATTGGTATGACTTCAAAAATACTGTTGGAGCAGTATATGGCAGAACGACATGCTCTCGGATTCAGCCTGAAAACGGATGAAGGCTGTATCCGGCGCTTCCTCCGGGATTTCGCTGAGCCTGATGATGGAGTGATCTCATTTACAAAAGAATATGTTCTAAACCATATCGGAAACAGATTAAATGTGCAAACCAATACCATCCTCAGAGATGTTAGCGCAATCAATGGATTCCTCGATTTCGTGATCCGCAAAGGATATACTGCATACAAAATCCCCCCTAAATCTCTTCCAAAAGAAAACCGTAATTTTAGAGCCTATATTTTTACGGACGATGAAATTGAGCAAATGTTGATTGCCGCAGATCATACACCATTTGCAGAGCAGAACCCTGCTCGAAAGCACCAGATCCCTGTTATCTTCCGTATCTTATTCAATTGTGGGCTGCGGACTTCCGAATTACTTAAACTCCGTATGTGCGATGTGGATCTCAAAGAAAATGTGTTTACCATATTAGACACAAAATTTCACAAAAACCGTTTGGTACCATTTTCCGATTCGGTTTCGGAGGCCCTGACTCAATATCTGGAAATGTTCCCACCACAATTTTCCGATTCATTGATTTTTCCCAGTTCAAGCCCTCGCAGCAATGGTGGGAGGTATGGAAACAGTTGGCTGCAAACTCAATTCCACCAGCTTCTCAGAATGGCAGGGATTCCTTATAATGGTCCAGGAAAAGGTCCACGGCTTCATGATATCCGGCACACCTTTGCAGTACACTGCTTGAACAACTGGGTGCTTTCAGGTGAGGATCTCACTGCTGCTTTGCCTGTACTCTCACGCTATCTTGGACACAACGGGCTGACTGGCACACAAAAATATCTCCAATTGACGGCGCAAATGTACCCGGATATCGTTGCCAAACTGGAAGTACAATTTGGGGGGCTTATTCCTCAGATGGAGGTGTCCGATGAAAACATCTGACTTCTCCAGATTTTTGACGCAGTACCTTACACACTACCTACCTGTCCAGAGAAACCTGAGCAGCAACACCATCCGTTCTTACCGAGATACGTTTAAACTTCTCCTGATTTTTTGTAGAGACGAGAAAGGCTTAAATATTGCAAAACTGAATCTGGCCAAGCTGGACAAAAAGTGCATAGAGGACTTTCTTCTATGGCTGACCAACACCAGAGGTTCCTCTCCATCCACCTATAACCAGCGGCTTTGTGCTATCCACGCTTTTTTTGCTTATGTTATGACTGAAGAACCGGCATATATGGAGCAGTGCATTTTGATCTCCAATATTCCGAGCATGGTATCTCCTGCTCCTCCAGCGCAGTATTTAACGCCAGAAAAATTGAAGCATCTATTATCCATGCCAGACACCTCCACAGCTAAAGGACGGAGGCATCTCGTTCTGCTAACTGTTTTGTATGACACTGCAGCCCGTGTTAGTGAACTTGTGGATATTTGTATGCGAGATGTGCGATTGGATTTTCCAGCAGTGATCACTCTGCATGGAAAAGGCGGGAAGATCCGTACTGTGCCCCTTATGAAACAGACTACCGAATTGTTGCGCAGTTACTTTGCTGAAAACCATATTGATGTGCGGCGCAATCCAGATATGCCGCTGTTTTGGAATGGAAGCAGGCACAAACTGACCCGTTCCGGAATTACGTACATTGTCCGGAAATATGCAGATATGGCACGGGAAACTGATACAGGAATACCTACCAAAATCTCTCCTCATGTTTTCCGCCACACAAAAGCCATGCATATGGTACAGGCAAATGTTAATCCCGTTTTTATTAAAGATTATCTGGGGCATGCGGACATCTCTACCACTGAGGTCTACGCCAGAGCAGATAACGAGGCCAAGCGAGCTGCTTTGGAGAAAGCGACAGCTCATCTTGATCTTCCAAAGGCATCTCATTGGGAACAGGATACGGAGTTGATTGAGTGGCTGTCCTCGCTTGGCTAAATCCAAATATTATGTGCAGTGAAACAGGGCTTTTTTGCTCTGTTTCACTGCTTTTAGGAGGTACTACACATAATTGATTTCTGTTCATAATGTACCCGGAGCCTTCTCCAGCGGCACACCCAAGGGCGAAGATTTCCGGATTGTCCTCGAGGAGATCGTCCGAATTAAAGTCAGTGGTGTTTCAGTCCCTCGACCTGACACCGGGCGCTGGGAATCTGCTGGGCGAATCGTATTGGGAACTGATTTCTCCCTGGCGTGGCGATGCCTTGACGCTCAATACTGGGGTGTCCCCCAGAGAAGAAAGCGTATCTTCCTTGTCACAGATTTTGCAGGAAGATCCGCCCCCAAAATACTATTTGACCCGGAAAGCCTGCCTGGGTATTCTGCGTAGAGCAGCTGAACGTGGAAAAGAACTTCCGGAAAAGCTGAAACGAGCGTTGGAAATCCAGTCTGGTATCATTCAGCCGGACGGCAAGGCCACATTACTGGAGGCATGCCATATCAATCAGAGGGATGAAGGTGAAACAGAAGGTTTTGACGGATATAATGGTGATTTGACCGGCGATGTTTCTGCAACGCTGGGAGTGAACTGCGGGATGTCCACCGGCCGGAACGGACTGCTGCATCCCATGGCCTTTGCCGCCAATCAGCTTGACGAAGTGCGGGATCTTCATGATGTGGCAGGCGCACTTGGCGCACAGCCGGGTATGAAACAGCAGACCTTTATTGCAGAAGGTGTGGTGTCCAAGGGAAACGGCGACTGTTTTCTGACACCTGACAGCCATACCTCTCTGAGTACCGGTGGCGGGCAAGCCGGTCAGGGGTACCCTTGTGTCCTGACTGCCGGATTTTCTGCGGGAGCCGGCGCCACGGCCGGCAGCATAGGTTACAGCGAAGAACTTGCCCCAACCTTGAAAGGCAGTGCCAGCGGCAACTGTATGCCGTCCATTCTCTGTCTGAATGACCAAGGCGGACAGCGTATGGATGTAACCGAAGGCTTTTCCATGACCTTGCGTGCGCAAATGGGTGGTCATCAGCCGCTGATCTGCTTGAACGACCAGGGCGGTGATGTTATGGAATGCAGCTATGATGTATCCGGAACGCTTCGTGCCCAGGAACATGGGCATCAGCCTGTGGTCATTGATGTGCATGGGCAGGACAGCCGATATAAACTGGCAGGCGATACAGCTCAAACGGTGACCTCAGCCTTTGGTGAGGGTGGCGGTAATACACCTTTGGTCATTGCCCCGGAACAGAGAAAGGAACCGGAACTTTATGAAAACCACGGGATTGACGCACGGTACAAAGGCCCCTACAAGGTAGCTCCCACCATGTCTGCCCGTATGGGTACCGGAGGCAACAATGTGCCTCTTGTAGAGCAGGAACCTGTTTTCTGCATTGCAGGAAATGCCATCGACCGACAGCCTCAGAACGGAGGCAATGGTCTTGGCTATCAACCGGATATCGCCTATACCCTGACCGCCACCGATCATCATGCTGTGTTCAGCCGCCAGCGGGTGGATGTATTCAAGGATGGAGCAATAGCCAGTACCCAGAGCGCCAGACAGCACAAGGATGCTACGGATCTCGTGATGGATACGGATAGCCGCATTGGAAAAAACAGAAACGGATGCTCTGTTCCTCGGTGCGGACAGCTCATCCGCCGCTTGACACCATTGGAGTGTGAGCGACTGCAAGGCTTCCCGGATGGATGGACAGATATTCCTTGTGCATCAGATTCCGCCCGATACAAAGCTTTGGGCAACAGCGTTGCGATTCCCTGTGTGGACTATGTCCTGCATGGGATTGCACTGGTGCTGCAGGCCGGGTAAAAAAACAGTCCCCTCAAACGAGGGGACCGCCCGGTATACTATCTTATCAGGTTTTATTGATCCAGCCCAAGCAGCCAGTCAACCAGATTCTTGACCTGAATGCCATTATAGTTTCCAAGTGTCAGATGGTCGGCTGTGAGGATGAGCTTTTCGTAGTTATCACGGATGAGCGTCAGCGGCCGCATTTCCCGCTCAAAAGTTTCCTCTGCAGTCATATCTGCAGTGACCTGAACATAGGTGTATGCACCCTGCTTTTCTGCAACAAAGTCTACCTCGGTGTTTCCAACCTTGCCAATCATCACTTTATAGCCTCGGCGCAGGAGTTCAAAGTAAACAATGCTCTCCAAAGAAAACCCGAGATCATAGTTCCTCCGCGGCAGGATGTGGTTGCGAAGCCCCAGGTCAACGATATACATCTTCTTGTTGACCTTCAAAAGCTGTTTGCCGACAATATCAAATCGGTCTGCCGAGTAGAAGATAAAGGATTCCGTCAGCGCCTCCACATAGTCATTGACTGTATTGGGCGATATCTTTCTGCCGCTGGAGATCAGATAGTCGGTAATGCTTCGAATCGAGATGGGGCTGCCCACCACGCTGGCAAGATATTTTGCGATGGACTTCAAAAGAGCGATGTCGGTGATCTTCCGCTTGGATGGGTCAGATTCCTTTCTTGCCTGCCGGTCTTCAATGTCCCTGACAATCACGGTGTTGTAGATGCCTTCCAAATAAGTTTCTACCTTTTGGGGGGTACGATCCATCACCGCCAGATAAGGCAAGCCTCCTATTTTCAGATATTCGGCAAACCCGCGCTCCTTTTCCAGTTCTGTAATAGAGAGAAATTCCCGGAATGAAAGCGGCAACATTTTAATCTCTACATACCGTCCGGTCAAAAGGGTCGCAAGGTCGCCGGAGAGCATATAAGCATTGGAACCAGTGATATAAATATCAACATCCGGTTTGACATACAGACTATCTACGACCTTTTCGAAAGCGGGAACCTTCTGAATTTCATCCAGAAAGATATAAGTCTTTGCGCCAGACACCAGCCGTGCTTTCAAATATTCATACAGCTTCTTATAGTCCAGCAACTCCTCATATTCCAGCTCTTCAAAGTTGACCGATATAATCTGATTCTCAGAAATACCGCTGTCTTTTAACCAGGACTGGTACTGCGTCAGAAGGGTGGATTTTCCGCACCGGCGAATCCCGGTTACCACCTTAATGACCTGTTCATCCTTCCACTGGATCAATTGGTCAAGATATTCTTTTCGTTCTACCAATGAATTCACCTCCACATTTTTGTCTGTTCCCATTATAGAATATAATACGGAGGAAGTCAAATAAATATTTCCATTTCGGAATACTTTCAAAATATTTTATTGATAAATTCTGGATAGGGAAAACGAATGAAGTGAGAAGGTAGCTAAGCTGGGAAAGGAAAGTCTATATGTCGGCGGTATGCTTGCATTTGCAGAGAATCCTTTGGTGGTTTCTGTGAATAGACAATATGAAATGACCCCTTCGCTTGTAAAGCGTGGATTTACCTGTCATACTTAAAGTGCAAACAAAAAGCACACAGGAATTACCACATACAAGAGGAGGAGTCAT
>NZ_JBQHTM010000059.1:0-14515 GCF_052065695.1 Intestinimonas sp. HCP28S3_D6 | reverse complement strand
GTAAATGTTTCCTGTTTCTTCATCCCCATACACCACCATTGCGTTGATAGTGTTATTATCCCACATCCGGAGCCTTTATGGTAGTGCGGATTAAATCAGAGATTCCCTAATGCGTGACGCCAAGATCTATCAGATCTTTGAGGGCACCAACCAGATCCAGCGGGTCGTCATCTCCGGTATCCAGGCCGCCCGGAAGTAAGACAAAAAGCAGGCAAAAATCCAGCCCCCGGGGACACAGGGCTCTGACGGTGTCCTCGGGGGCCTTCTTATCATGGCGCGGCGGCAGACATCGGACGCCGGCCGCACAAAAGCGATGGGAGGTTCTTGGAGCCCATGGATACTTGTGCCGATCTGCAGATAACCTCCATTCCGGCCCGCCGCCGTTACTTGGTGGTCGGCTCTCTGGGAATGCTGTTTTCCGGGATCATCTACGGTTGGTCGATTTTGAAAGCCCCCATGATGGAGGCCTTTGGCTGGAATGCATCTCAGATGGCGGTCAACTACACGCTGACCATGTGCTTTTTCTGCCTTGGGAGCCTGTTGACTGGGCTGCTTTTGCGGCGGATCCCCGTCAAACTGCTGCTGCTGGCGGCGGGTGTGCTTGTCTGCACGGGATTCGTTATGACCGCCCGGATGGAGGGACACTCCGTCTGGGAGTTATATATTTCTTATGGTATGGCCATTGGCTTTGGCAGTGGCCTGTCTTACAATACGCTGCTCTCCGTAGCAGGTATGTGGTACCCGGACAAGAAGGGACTCTGCTCTGGAATCATGATGATGAGCTTTGGGCTGAGCGCTATGCTACTGGGACAAGTATGCGTGCGGCTGTTCTCCAGCCTTTCGACGGGTTGGCGGGGCACATTCACCTGCGTGGGAATTGCAGCATTGTTTGTGATGATAGTCGGCGCCACAGGAGCGGAGGTAGCGGTACTCGTCGCTGTTCACCGGATAGATCTCCAGGCCCACCATGCGAAAGTATTTCCGGGCCAGCTTACAGGCCTCGCCGATGTACTCCACACCACTCATGGACCGGCTCTCGCCGGTGAGGAGGAGCACCTCCTCCATGCCGGAATCGGCGATGACCTGCATCTCGTGCTCGATCTGCTCCGTGCTCAGCTTCATGCGCTTGATGTGGTTGTAGCAGTTGAAGCCGCAGTAGATGCAGTAGTTCTCGCAGTAGTTGGCAATGTACAGAGGGGTGAAAAGGTAGACCGTGTTGCCGAAGTGCTTGCGGGTCTCCAGCCGGGCCCGCTGGGCCATCCGCTCTAGGAAGGGTTCCGCTGCCGGGGAGAGAAGGACCTTGAAGTCCTCGATGGAGCAGGTCTCGTGGTCCAGAGCCGCCTCCACATCCCGGGCGGTATAGCCCTCTGGGTCATAGGCGTGCATCTGGGCCATCACCTTGTCCATCACATCGGACTGGATGCGCTCCATGCCGGGGAGATAGGCCATGTGGTCGGTGCGGCTGGAGGGATCGGTCTCCAGCTTGTGCTTGCGCTCCAGGGCCTGGGGGCTCAGAAACGCCGAGTCCACCAGGAACTGATTTTCCTTGTTTTCCATACCGCGCCTCCTCTCAGTCCCAAAGGAAGCCGGTGAGGGGGTCGGATGCGGCGGCGCCCCGGACCAATACCCGGCCCAGCCCGGACAGATAGGCCTGCCGGCCTGCCTCGATGGCCTTGCGGAAGGCGGAGGCCATCAGGGGCAGATCTCCGGCGGTGGCCAGGGCGGTGTTGGCCATGATGGCCGCCGCCCCCATCTCCATGGCCTCACAGGCCTGGGAGGGCCGGCCAATGCCGGCGTCCACGATGATGGGCAGGTCGATCTCGTCGATGAGGATCTGGATGAACTCACGGGTGGCCAGGCCCTTGTTGGAGCCGATGGGGGAGGCGAGAGGCATCACCGCCGCCGCGCCGGCGTTCACCAGGTCCCGGGCCACATTCAGGTCGGGGTACATGTAGGGCATGACTACAAAGCCCTCCCTGGCTAGGATCTCTGTGGCCCGGATGGTCTCCTGATTGTCGGGCAGCAGGTACTTGGAGTCCCGCATGATCTCAATTTTCACAAAGTCGCCGCAGCCCAGCTCACGGGCCAGCCGTGCGATGCGCACCGCCTCGTCGGCGTTCCGGGCGCCGGAGGTGTTGGGCAGAAGGGTGACCCCCTTGGGGATGTAGTCCAGGATGTTCTCGTGCTCCTTGGTGTTGGCCCGGCGGACCGCCAGGGTGATGAGCTGTGCCCCCGCGTCCCGGACGGCGGCCTCAATGAGCTTCAGGGAGTACTTCCCGGAACCCAGAATAAAGCGGGAGGTAAAGGTGTGTCCGCCGATGACCAGCGGATCGTTCTTCTGCTGTTCTGCCATAGGAATCTCCTCATCTTTCCTTATCGTTTTTGAATGGGCCGTATTACGGCTCTGTCTCCCCGGCTAGAAGCCGGAGAATCATGTTGGCCTGATGGGCGGCGCACACCGCCACCCGAGCGGACACCAGCCCCAGCCCGTCGGAGACATCTGAGGCCTCGTCGCCGCACAGGTACAGCCGTCCAAAGGCACGCCGGGTACAGATGGTGTTGGCGCTGCCCAGCCCCGCCATGCCGGAGGCGGCCACTAGGTACTTCTCCGGAACATGCTCCAGCACGCCGGAGACCAGCATGGCCTTGGCCTCTGGTACGTCGAAGGCCTCGCAGATGATGTCGTCCCCCGCCAGCAGCACCGGTAGGTTGTCCTCTGTCGCCTTGACTGTGTCCATCCGCAGGGTACAGTAGGGGGCGATCCGTTCCAGAGTCTCCGCCAGGGCTTCGGTCTTGTACCGGCCCAGCTGGTCCACCGTGTACTGCTGACGGTTCAGGTTGGTCAGGTCCACCCGGTCGAAGTCGATGAGGTGGAGCTGTCCCACACCCGCCCGGGCCAGGGCAATGGCCACGTTGGACCCCAGACCGCCCAGGCCGCAGATTGCCACCCGTCCGGCATCAAACTTTGCCTGGAGGGTTGCACCATGGCGTTGGGTCAGGGCCAGGTGCATCTCCTCATGTGTGGGGACCATGTCAGCCGCCCCCCACAAAGCCCACTATCTCCAGGGTGTCCCCATCTGCCAGGACGGTTTCCCCGTAGAGCCGTTTGGGCACGATCTCGCTGTTCCGCTCCACAGCTACCCGGGACAAATTGAACCCCGTCTCCGACAGGTAGTCGGACAGAATACGGCCGGCCAGATCCAGCTCCGCTCCGTTGATTTTGACCACGCTTTCGCCTCCTTTTGGACAAAAAAAGCCGCACGAAAGAACTACACCCGTGGTGGTGTACCCCTTCGTGCGGCATTTGCCTTACACTCTGGCGCTTATTATAGCATAAGCGGATGGAATGTCAAGATATGGGGGCGGGCGGTAAAAAGGTGATTTTGTCACAGAAGGGGCGGGCAGTTTTTGGTATGCTAAGCCTGTAAACAAGAAAAGACCGGAGCGGAACCGTCGCCCGGCAAAGGGAGGAACGTGCATGGGCCTGTTTGATTTTTTGCTCCGCCGCCCTGATTTTGAAGAGGGCCTGGAGCGCTGGCGGGCTGCCCCCGGCGCCATTCTGTTGGATGTGCGCACCCCGGAGGAGTACCACGCCGGACATGTGCCCGGGGCCGTGAATTTGCCCCTGGACCGCCTACGCGAGCAGGAGCTGCCCACGGACCGGCCCATCTTCGCCTACTGCCTCAGCGGCGCCCGGAGCGCCCAGGCCTGCGCCTGGTTGAAGCGGCAGGGCTATGAGGCTTTGAATCTGGGCGGCATCAGCGGCTACCGGGGAGTACTGGAGACCAATGGATAAAGGAGGAAACGCCATGAAAGTCGTTATCGTCGGAGGGGTGGCCGGAGGGGCCACCGCAGCGGCCCGTCTGCGCCGCCTGAACGAGGAGGCCGAGATCATCATTCTGGAGCGGACCGGATATGTCTCCTATGCCAACTGTGGCCTGCCCTACTACATCGGGGGGACCATCCAGGACAAGGGGGCGCTGACCCTCCAGACTCCGGAGAGTTTTCGCGCCCGGTTCAACATCGATGTCCGCGTCAAGAACGAGGTTCTCTCTGTGCAGCCAGAGGAGCACACAGTAACTGTCCGCCGCCTGGAGGACGGCAGCGAGTACACCGAGACCTACGACAAGCTGATCCTCTCCCCGGGGGCCAAGGCCATCCGGCCACCCCTGCCCGGCATCGACCTGGAGGGCATCTTCACTCTGCGCACCGTGGAGGACACCTTCCGCATCCGGAACTTCCTGGAGCGGGAGCGGCCCAAGTCCGCCGTGGTGGTGGGCGGCGGCTTTATCGGTCTGGAGATGGCGGAGAACCTGATCCACGCCGGAGTCCACACCACCATGATCCAGCTGGACGACCAGGTGCTGCTGCCTTTGGACAAGGACCTGGCCGGCGAGGTCCACGCCTACCTGCGGGGTCAGGGCCTGGACCTGCGGCTGAGCACCGCCGTCACCGGCTTCCGCCGCCGGGGTGGAAAGCTGGAGACTCTCATCGGGGAGGAGGCGCCAGTGGCCGCCGATTTGGTCATCCTGGCCATCGGCGTGGCCCCTGAGTCCGACCTGGCCCGCCGGGCCGGCCTCACCCTGGGGCAGAAGGGCGCCATCGTGGTGGATGACCACATGCGCACCTCCCACCCGGACATCTACGCCGTGGGTGACGCGGTGGAGCTCACCCACGCCGTCACCGGACAGAAGTCCCTGGTGGCCCTGGCCGGGCCGGCCAACCGGCAGGGCCGGGTGGCCGCCGACCACATCTGCGGCCTCACCCAGGGCTACGCCGGGGCCCAGGGCTCCTCCATCCTCAAGCTCTTCGGCATGACGGCGGCCGCTACCGGCCTCAACGAGCGCGCCGCCAAGGCCGCCGGGGTGGCCTACGACAAGGCGGTGACCTACTCCGCTTCCCACGCCACCTACTATCCCGGGGCACAGAACATGAGCATCAAGACCCTCTTCGACCCGGCCACCGGGCGCATCCTGGGGGCCCAGATCGTGGGCTTCGACGGGGTGGACAAACGCATCGATGTCATGGCTACCGCCATCCGGGCGGGGCTCACTGCCCAGCAGCTCACCGAGCTGGACCTGGCCTACGCGCCCCCCTATTCCTCCGCCAAGGACCCGGTGAACATGGCCGGTTACGTCATCGAGAACCTGCGGAGCGGCCTGGTGGAACAGCACCACTGGGACCAGATGGCCGACCTGCCCGACGACGGTTCGGTGATCCTCCTGGACGTGCGAACCCCCGACGAGGTGAAGCAGCAGGGCCTCCTGCGGCCCGACGCCGTCCATATCCCCCTGGATGAGCTGCGGCAGCGGCTGGGGGAGCTGGACCCGGCCAAAAAGATCTATGTCAACTGCTTCAGCGGCCTGCGTAGCTATCTGGCCTGCCGCATCCTAAGCCAGAGGGGCTTCCGCTGCTCCAATCTGGCCGGCGGCTGGCGGTTCTGGTCCTATGCTGCCACGGACCGCATCCACGACGCCACCCCCACCCATCCCTGCGGCATCCCCACCGAGCGGGGCGGCTGCGGCAAGTAAACCGTCCGAACCCACTCTGGATTGCGCTAGAGATAAGAGGGCCGGCACCATCAGGTGCCGGCCCTCTTTCGGGATACCGTCTTGCGGTGGGGAGTCCGATATGCTAAAATGCCACAAGAACGGTATCCTATTTTGGAGTTGGTAAAAAATGTTCGGAAAGAAAGCCTTCCAGCCCCTGGCCGGGCCTCTGCCGCCTCTGGGGCTGCTGGATTATGAATCCACCATGAAGTTTCGGGAGGACGCCGTGGAGCAGTACCGGGCCAATGGCTGGGACACGGCGGTGCTCCTGGACTGGATGATCCGTACCCTGCTGAGCAGCCTCATGGCAGACAGTGCCTCCCGGATCTTCCTGCCCAAGACCGAGACCGGCCCCTTTGAGCTGGATGACCTGCTGCCGCTCTCCGCTGCGGCGCCTACGGGCCGGGTCAAGCTGCCCCTGAACCGGGTCTTTCTGCTGGCACCGGTCTGGAACAACCGGGAGACCGCTGAGACCCTCCATCAGGCCACCAGGCGCTCCGCGGAGGTGCTGGGGGGTGGGGAGCCGGTGGGAGTCTACCTCAAGGAACTCAACCTGGCCATCGTGGACGCTGACCCCCACGAGAGCCTGTGCTGCCGCTTCCTGGGCCGGGGAGACATCGTCCTGGACAGCTATTCCCTCCGGGACCTGGCCCCCATTCTCCGAACCGACGGACAGGACTGGTTCGTGACGGAGGAGGACGGCGAGGAGAGCTACTGCCCTGTGCTGGAGCCCCGGATGGCCGCCCTCTACCGCCTGGGCTTGGAGCGGTACTACCCCAAGCTCCTGGCCGCCCAGCGGGAGGAGAAGTAGACGATACCAGCAATGTCCCATCAATGTACAGGAAGGCTCCACATCTTATAAGATGTGGAGCCTTCCTGCTTTGCTGTCAGATCTATGCTGGCGCAATGACTTGACAGGGACACGGGATGGTTTATAATTGACATATCAATCATTGATATGTCAACATGGAGGCGGAACAGATGGAACGGACCTTCCACATGCTGCTCTATCGGGCCTTCCACGCCCAGCGGGGGGCGCTGCGCCCCGCCCTGGGGGAGCTGGGCCTGGGGGCGGGACAGCCCAAGCTGCTGGGCTACCTGCGGCGGAACGGCCCCTGCGGACAGCGGGAGCTGGCCAATTACTTTGAGATTGACCCGGCAGCGGTGTGCCGGATGCTGGACAGCCTCCAGAAGGGGGGCTTCGTCACCCGGCGCGCCGACGACCAGGACAAGCGGCGGGATCTCATCGCCCTCACTCCGGCGGGGGAGGCGGCCTGTGAAGCCTGGCAGGAGCGGTGCGGGGCCATGGAGGAGCGGATGCTCTCCGACTTCACCCCGGAGGAGCGGGAGCGCTTTGCCGACTACCTGGGCCGGGCCTACCGCAACCTGAAATCCGAGAGGGGGGATGGGACATGAAAGACCTCAGACGTCTGCTCTCCTACCTGGGACCCTACCGGCGGGACATGTTCATCGGCGCTCTGCTGGTCCTCATCGAGACCGTCTTTGAACTGGTGATTCCGGTGCTCATGGCCGACCTCATCGACGTGGGCGTGGAAAACCGGGACCTCCACTACATCGTGGGCAAGGGCCTCCAGATGGGCGTCTGCGCCCTGCTGGCCCTCATCACCGGCCTCCTCTACGCCCGCTTTGCCGCCCGGGCGGCCTACGGCTGGGGCGCGCGGGTCCGGGAGGCCCAGTACGAGAAGGTCCAGGGCTACGCCTTCTCCAACCTGGACCGCTTCGAGACCGCTTCCCTGGTCACCCGCATGACCACCGACGTGACCGTGCTCCAGAACGCTGTCAACGGCGGCCTGCGCCCCCTCTTCCGCAGCCCCGTCATGCTGCTCATGGGCCTGGGGCTCTCCTTCTGGATGAACGCCGAGCTGGCCATCATCTTCCTGGTGTGCGCCCCCATCCTCGCCATTATCCTCTTCCTGGTGGTCAGCAAGGTGGCCCCCATGTACGGAAAGCTCCAGAAGTCCGTGGACCGCCTCAATAACGTGGTCCAGGAGGGTCTCACCGCCATCCGGGCGGTGAAGGCCTTTGTCCGGGGGGAGTACGAGGAGGACAAGTTCCAGAGCGTCAACCGGGAGCTCATGGCCACCAGCCAGCGCACCTTCCACCTGGCCGTCCTCAACCTGCCCGCCTTCCAGTTCACCATGTATACCGCCATCGTCCTCATCCTGTGGTTCGGCGGCGGCATGATCCTGGACGGCGGATTGCAGGTGGGCGAGCTCACCGGCTTTCTCAGCTACGTCCTCCAGGTCATGAACTCCTTCATGATGATCTCCAACGTGTTCCTCCTCCTCACCCGCAGCCTGGCCAGCGCCCACCGCATCGCCGAGGTGCTGGACGAGGACGTGGTCCTCACCTCCCCTGACGATCCCATCCGGACCGTGCCCGACGGCAGTGTGGACTTCGAGGGTGTCTCCTTCAAGTACCACGCCGACGCCAAGGAGTACGCCCTCTCCGGGGTGGACCTCCACATCGGGGCCGGCCAGACCGTGGGCATCCTGGGGGGCACCGGCTCGGCCAAGACCACCCTGGTCCAGCTCATCCCCCGGCTCTACGACGTGACCGAGGGGGCTGTGAAGGTGGGGGGCCACGACGTCCGGGACTACGACCTCACCGCCCTCCGGGACGCCGTGGGCATCGTCCTCCAGAAGAACGTCCTTTTCTCCGGCACCGTGCGGGAGAACCTCCAGTGGGGCAACCCCGACGCCACCGACGAGGAGTTGTGGGCGGCCTGCCGGGCGGCCTGCGCCGACGAGTTCCTCACCCGGATGCCCGGCGGCCTGGACGCCGACCTGGGCCAGGGAGGCGTCAACGTCTCCGGCGGCCAGAAGCAACGGCTGTGCATCGCCCGGGCTTTGCTGAAAAAGCCAAAGATCCTCATCTTCGACGACTCCACCTCCGCCGTGGACACCGCCACCGAGGGCAAGATCCGCGCCGCCTTAGCCAAACTCACGGGGGTGACCAAGATCATCATCGCCCAGCGGGTGACCTCGGTGATGCACACCGACCTCATCGTCATCCTGGAGGACGGGCGCATCCACGCCACCGGTACTCACGATCAGCTCCTGGCCTCTGACCCCATTTACCAGGAGATCTATACATCCCAGATGAAAGGAGGGGAGGACCATGGCGGCCCGTCCGCTCAGCGGTAAAAAGCCCAAAGATCTGGGCTACACCCTGCGTACCCTGCTCTCCTACATGGGGCGGCACAAGTACCTGCTGCTGGTGGTGGCGGTGCTGGTCACCGTCAGCGCCCTCTGCAACCTCCTGGGCACCTATATGATCCGTCCTGTGGTCAACAATCTGGCCTCCGGCGGCATGAAGGCACTCCTCAAGGGCGTGGCCCTCACCGCCTGCATCTACCTGGCCGGCGCCCTCTCCGCCTGGGGCTACACCCAGACCATGGTCAAGGCGGCCCAGAAGGTCCTCTTCGACATTCGCCGGGACCTCTTCGCCCACCTCCAGACCCTGCCCCTCCGGTTCTTCGACACCCGCCGCCACGGCGACGTCATGAGCTACTTCACCAACGATGTGGACACCATCTCCGACGCACTTAACAACTCCTTCGCCATGGTTATCCAGAGCTTCATCCAGGTGGTGGGCACCCTCACCATGCTCTTTATCCTCAACTGGCGGCTCACTCTGGTGGTGGCGGTGTGCTACATTATCATGTTCCTCTATATCCGTTTCAGCGGTAAGCGCAGCAAGGCATACTACCGCAAGCAGCAGGCCAGTCTGGGCGATTTGGACGGCTACATCGAGGAGATGGTGGCCGGACAGAAGGTGGTGAAGGTCTTTAACCACGAGGGGGAGAATCTCCAGCGCTTCCGGGAGAAGAACGAGGCCCTCCGGCGCTCGGGCACCGGCGCCCAGGCCTACGCCGCCACCATGGTGCCGGCGGTGGTGAGCCTCTCCTACATCAACTACGCCATCGTGGCCGCCCTGGGCGGCTACATGGCCATGGCGGGCATGACCGACGTGGGCAGCCTGGCCAGCTACCTGGTCTTCGTCCGCCAGGCCGCCATGCCCATCAACCAGTTCACCCAGCAGAGCAACTTCCTCCTGGCCGCCTTGGCCGGCGCCGAGCGGGTCTTTGAGGCCATGGATCAGCCCCCGGAGGTGGACGAGGGCACGGTGGAGCTGGTGAAGGAGGCCCGGGGTGGCTGGTCCTGGCGCAAGCCCGACGGCACCTCCGTGCCCCTCCGGGGGGACGTGCGCTTCGACCACGTCACCTTCGGCTACGACCCAGGCCACCCAATCCTCAAGGACATCAGCCTCTTCGCCAAGCCCGGCCAGAAGATCGCCTTTGTGGGCTCCACCGGCGCCGGAAAGACCACCATCACCAACCTCATCAACCGGTTCTACGACGTGCAGAAGGGGACGGTGACCTACGACGGCATCGATGTAAAGGACATCAAGAAGGACGACCTGCGCCGTTCCCTGGGCATGGTTCTCCAGGACACCCACCTCTTTACCGGCACCATCGCCGACAACATCCGCTTCGGCAAGCTGGACGCCACCATGGAGGAGGTGGAGAAGGCTGCCCGCATCGCCAACGCCGACTCCTTCATCCGCCGCCTGCCCCAGGGCTACGACACCATGGTCACCGCCGACGGCGCCAACCTCTCCCAGGGCCAGCGGCAGCTGCTGGCCATCGCCCGGGCCGCCGTGGCCGACCCGCCCGTCCTCATCCTGGACGAGGCCACCTCCTCCATCGACACCCGTACCGAGGCCCTCATCGAAAAGGGCATGGATCAGCTGATGGAGGGGCGGACCGTCTTCGTTATCGCCCACCGGCTGTCCACCGTGCGCAACGCCAACGCCATCATGGTGCTGGAGCAGGGCCAGATCGTGGAGCGGGGCAGCCACGACGACCTGCTGGAGCAGAAGGGTGAGTACTACCAGCTCTATCACGGCATGTTCGAGCTCTCCTGAGGCAAAATTCCGGACCCGGCACACCGATAGGCGTGCCGGGTCTGAATTTTTATGTCCCGCCCCTGTCACAAAACCGGGGACTCAGGCGCTATAAGGGTAGAGATATGGGCCGTGTTCCGGCCCGATAAAACGGGAGGTGCATCCGAATGAGAGGAAAGCTGCCAGCCGCGCTGTGCGCCCTGCTGTGTCTTGCACTGTGCCTGGGGACCGCCAGGGCGGCGGAGGACCAGGAGCTGGGCCGCCAGAGGGGCCAGGCCATGCGCCTGGAGAGCCTGGGCCTCTTCCTGGGGGTGGGCGAGTACAGTGACGGCACCACCGACTTTGCCCTGTGGCGCTCCCCCAGCCGGGCGGAGGCGGTGACCATGCTGGTCCGGGCCCTGGGCAAGGAGGACGAGGCGGCGGAGATGGGAAAGCCCCACCCCTTCACCGATGTGCCCGCCTGGGCCGACGGCTATGTGTCCTACGCCTGGGAAAACGGCCTCGCCAAAGGCGTGTCGGATACCGCCTTCGGCGCCTGGGAGGACGCCACCGGGGAGATGTATGTGACCTTCATGCTCCGGGCCCTGGGCTACGCCGACGGCACCGACTTCACCTGGGACGACCCCTGGACCCTGGCTCAGACCTGCGGCATCCTGCCTGAGGGAGTGGACCGGGACGACTTTAGCCGGGGAGACGCCGTGGAGGTCACCACCGCCGCCCTCTTCGCCGGGCGGAAGGGGATGGACACCACCCTGGCCAACCAGCTCATCGCCCAGGGGGCTTTTTCCCGGGAGGACTTTGACCGGGCCTTCCGGACCTATGAAGAGGCCATGGCAGAGCTCGCCGCCGACGACTTCTACCTGGAGAAGGAGCGCTGGGATTCGGACTGCGGCACGGTGCTGCTGGGAAACGCCGCAGGAACCCCCCACTCCGAAGGCTGGTCCCTCCGTCTGGTGACCAAGCCGGCCTCCGCCCTGGGGGAGGGACTCATCATACAGCTGCCCATCGTCAGAACGGGCACCTTTTCCACGGCTCAGCCAGACCAGGTCTCCCTGAGCGAGGACGGGCTGACCTTTACCTATTCCTTTTACTTCGACCACCCCGATGTGGAGGGCCAGGGCACCCCAGATGAGTATGTGTTCCATGAGGCGGGCACCTACACCTACACCGCAGACCTGTCCACCGGAATGGCGGAGGAGGCGTTCCAGCCCCCCGAGGGTCCTCCCCTCACCCCGGAGGAGGAGCAGCAGGCCTATGACGACGCCATCCATGAAATGATGGAGAACGGCTACGGCAAAGTGGTGCTGAAGCGGTGTGGGGGGGGGGAGACCTGCACCGCCCTGCTCACCCAGAATACGGGGATCTTTCACGCCGGGCTGAGCATCAGCCTGGACCTGGTCGGCAAGCCCGGGTCCCCTCTGGGGGCAGGAGAGTGGATGCACCTGCCCCTGCCCCATGCTGCGCCGGAGGAATACGCCCAGCCCGCCGACCTGGCCTTCAGCGCCGACGGGAATACCCTCACCTACTCCTGCACCGTCCGGATGGACGTGCCCGGCATGGACGGCGTCACCGTCATCCAGGAGAAGGGTACTTACGGCTATACCGTGGACCTGACCGCCGGTGAGGTGAGCACGACCTTTGTCCCGTCGGAGGGAGAAAGGTAGGGCCAATTTTTCGAAAAAATAGAAAAATTCTGCACTTTTTGTCACAAATGGGGGCGTAAAAGCGATATTATCCATAGAGAACGGTCCGCCGGGACCGGAAAACACCAAAATGTGGAGGTGCATCCAAATGAGAGGAAAGATACGGGCCACACTGAGCCTGCTGCTGTGCCTCGTGCTCTGCCTGGGGGCCGCCGGGGCGGTGGGGAGCCGGGACCTGAGCCGTCAGGAGGGCCAGGCCATGCGCCTGGAGGGCCTGGGCCTCTTCCTGGGCGTGGGAGTGGATGAAAACGGCTTCACCGACTTCGACCTGGACCGGGCTCCCAGCCGGGCGGAGGCGGTGACCATGCTGGTCCGGGCCCTGGGCAAGGACGCTGAGGCGGCGGGAATGGCCAAGACCCACCCCTTTGCCGACGTGCCCGCCTGGGCCGACGGCTATGTGTCCTACGCCTATGACCAGGGCCTCACCAAGGGGACCTCGGACACCACCTTCGGTGCGGGAAACACCGCCACCGGGGCCATGTACGTGACCTTCATGCTCCGGGCCCTGGGCTACGCCGACGGTACCGACTTCACCTGGGACGACCCCTGGGCCCTGGCCGGGGACTGCGGCATTGTGCCCGAAACGGTGGACCGGGCGAACTTCCTCCGGGCCGACGCCGTGGACGTCACCGCCGCCGCCCTCTCCGCCAGGCTGAAGGGGACGGAGACTACTCTGGCCCAGAAGCTCATCACCGATGGGGCCATCTCCCAGGCGGCCTGGGACCGGGCCTTCCAGACCTATGAGGCCGCCATGGCGGGGATCGCCGCCAACGACTTCTACCGCGAGGAGGGGCGCTGGGAGTCGGACTACGGCACCGTGGTGCTGGGACTGGTGTCCGGCCTGCCCCGGGGCAACGGCTACACCCTTCAGCTGGTGACTAAGCCTGCCGCCGCCGTGGGGGAGGGTCTGGTCATCGACCTGCCCCTGGACAACAAGGCCGCCCCGACGGAGCCCGCCCTGAGCGATGACGGGCGGACCTTTACCTACAAGGCCGGGACGCTGGGCATCCGCACCGTGGATCTGAGCGCCGTCAGACCGGCTGAGCAGCCCGCCGCCGGAACCGGAACGGGCCGGGACGCCTATGAGGCGGCCGTGAATGCCCTCACCCAGGGGAAGGAGAGTATGCCGGTCACGGTGCTGGACCGTCTGGAGTCCGACCTGTGCACCGTGCTCAGCCTGAGGACGGACGGACTGCCCCGGGGCTCGGTCTACAGCCTGCGTCTGGTCTATAAGGCCGGCTCGGCCAAGGGGGCCGGGGAGACGGTGGCGCTGCCCCTGACCGTGTGCGACGGCATGGGCATCGTGGCCCGGGCGGAAAACCTGTCCCTCAGCGCCGACGGAAAGACCCTGACCTACACCTGCGCCGTCCCCAGAACCGTGCTGTCCGACCCGGGGGACCCGGCGTCGGAGGTGATCCGCGCGGCGGGGACCTACACCTACACCGTGGACCTGTCCACCGGCGAGGCCGACGAGGCCTTCCGGGCGGCCCCAAAGCCCACCCCGGAGGCCGAGCAGGCGGCCTACGACGCCGCCATCGCCCAGCGCACCCAGGAGGGCACCGTCCTGGAGCGGCTGGAGAGCGACTCCTGTACCATCCTCTATACCTCCGCCGCCGGCGCCTCCAGCGGGGAATTCCGGTCCCTGACCCTGGTCTACAAGCCCGGCTCCGCCAAGGGGGCTGGGGAGACGGTAAATGTGGGCCTGCCCCAGATCAGCGACACCGCCCAGGCGGCGCCGGAGGGTATGGCTATCAGCGCCGACGGCAAGACCCTCACCTTTACCTGTACGGTGAAGCAGTCGTCCACGGGACAGGAGACCGGAACCTATCACTACACCATCCCGCTGGACACCGGGACAATAGCATATGAGATCACCCATTGAGTCCGGGAAAAACGCGGGGAGAGCGGACAGCGCTCTCCCCGCCCCTTTTTGGCGCGGCCGGGTAGGGTGGGGAAATTTCCCCAAAACAGGGAGAAAATTTGGGGGCCTCTCTTGTAATTTTGTCACCATTTTGTTACCATTGTGATGTATCCGAAGGGAGGACGGTCTGTGTCTCCCAAGTAGGGAACAGAAAGGTGGAAAACGGGAAAATGAAGAAGAAGGTGCTCTCGCTGGTGCTGGCGTCGGCCATGGTCATGGGCCTGGCAGCGCCTGCGCTGGCGGCGGAAGAGAGCGAAAGCGGCAAGATCGTGATCCTGCACACCAACGATGTGCACTGCGGGATCGACCCTGTGACCGACGAGGAGACCGGGGCCGTGACCAACATGGGCTACGCCGGTGTGGCGGCCTACAAGGCCGAGATGGAGGCCCAGTACGGGGCGGAGAACGTCACC
>NZ_JBQHTM010000058.1:0-15437 GCF_052065695.1 Intestinimonas sp. HCP28S3_D6 | reverse complement strand
AAAAGCAGATAAATAATGGCTATTTTGCACTGAAATCACCTTAACCAAGCGCAAATGGCGGCTAATACATTGAGTAGAAACAGGATAAAGGCTTTTATTCAGAGGTTCCCTTGATCTCCGGCGCTTTCATGTTTCCACCTCCTCAGTATCCGTATCCCCATCCTCCGTTTCCTCAAACTGGAGCCGGAAGAGGGCAGTGTGCTCTCCCACAAGAGCGGGGTATTTGTAATAGACATGGCGGCAGAGGGTTTTGTACAGTTCGAGGAGCCTCGGATTATCTCCGAAGTCCACAAGCCCGTCCATGATTCGCTCGATCTCCCGCTCCTCGGTGATCCTGCCGTTCAACACCTGTTCTACCAAACGGCTGTATTGCTGATATGCGGCGTCCATTAGGCGGGAAATCTCCTGGACGATCTCACGGATTGCGGCAAAGCACGCCTCCTGCTCCTTGGCCTCCGGCCTTTCTTCCTCTGTCATAATGTGTCCCCTCCCGTCAAGAGCTGCGGCGCAGCCTCCACGCTGTGGAAGAGGAAGTGCATCCGGTCGATATGCTTGTCAATATGCCAGTGTCCACAGAACCAGTGGTCGTATTTGAGTTTCCGCTCGATCTCCTCCAGCCATTTCTCGGTAGAGTCGTCCACGGTACTCTGGTCGATCATCGGAAGAAAGGCCTCGCGAGGCTCATACGGATAGGGACAGGTGTGGGAGAGGACGGTATCTACCTGCCACCCGCAGGCGTCCAGCGTCTGGATAACCTTGTCCTTGATCTCCTGGGAAGGCTGCTCATCCGGCCACCAGCCGTAACCTCTGGCCAGCCGGTAGAATTTGTCCACGCTGTAAGCTCCGCCGATGACCAAATGTCGGAGACCTTCCAGATCAAAGATCTCACCATCCATAGCAAACAGCAGGCGGGGAAAGGCTTCCTCTACCCAGACTGTCCCGCCGTTCCACTGCTTCGTGCGATAGGAAGGGATGCTGGCCGGCCGGATCTCATGGTTGCCGTGGATGCAGAGCATCGTCGGCTTTACGGCGGCAAGAACTCTCTTCATCTCTGTGTCTCGCCGGTTTCGGTAGTAGTTCGCTCCTACATCTCCAAGCAGAACCAGAGTATCCTGCTCTGTCAGCTTCTTGCTGTCGCAAAACTGTATGACCTCATAGGGGTCTCCGTGGATATCACCCGTGTAATAGATCATTGGTCATTCCACCTTTCTTTTCTCATTATACCAACTCGGAAGACCCATATCCGGGACTTTCCAAAAACATATCCACTGTTCCAAAAATATATCCACCTTTACTGGCATAGATCGACCGGCAGTCAATGCTCGTGACTTCCGGTTGATTGCTTTCTCAGGTTCAGACGGTAAAATCAAAGTTATCTGGTTTACCGTATCTGCCTTGATGCTCTTTCAAGGAGGCTTTCAGCGATTTTATAACATCCAGGAGAATCATCATCTCATAGGTACTGCAATCCGAAAGGAGCAGGGCGATTTCTTCGCTGGCGCACCGTTCAGTGCTGATGATTTGCTCCATCAAAAGCCGGTCGGGAGATACGCCCAAAGCATTGGCGATAAGCACAAAGGTGTCAAGGCTCATGCTCTTGATCCCGCTCTCTATGTAGCTGATGTAAGATGGCGTTTTATCCACCAGTTCAGAGAGCATCGCTTGCGAAAGGTGGTTGCGCTGACGGACTTCACGGATGTGTTTTCCAATGACTTTGTAGTTCAGGCTCATAATAAGACCTCCAAAAAATTTTGCAGTCTTATTATAGTGTTTAGATTATATCATCAACTCGACCTTATATCAATTTCACCCCAAGTTGATATACTCTTAGAAATAGATAATCTGGAGAATATATTTGAGGGGGGGAAGCCGATGACGGAACATGATTTGACCGAGAGCCAGTTGGTCGGCTCCCGTATTCGAGATGCGCGGATCAATCGCCGGATGAGCCAGGCCGATCTTGCTGCAAAGGCCAATATCTCGCTGCCCCATGTCAGCAATATCGAAAAAGGCAAGACGAGCATGAAGTTGGAAACCTTTATCCGAATCATCGAAGCCCTGCAAGTGTCTGCTGATTCCCTTCTTCGGCCCGATGTGCCGGAGGTGAGAAGCCTATACCAGAGCGAGTTTGACGAGCTGCTGGCCGACTGCTCTCCCAAGGAGCTGGATTCCATCCTGAAGATTGTTCGTGAGTTGAAATCCACTATGGCCAGACGGGATGACAATACCTGAAAAATTGCGAGCTGGAATTGCCGGCTCGCTTCTTTTTTCTCATCTATCGACCAGAAGTCAAGGTGTTGACTTCTGGTCGATTTTGTTATTAGTCTGCAGATTATATAATGGCCTGGAAGAGAAATAACACAGGGGGAGCAAATATGTCAGATCTGGCCGTTCAAAATAGAGAGTCAGAGCAGGAAGTTATGCCCTCATTTGATTTCCTGCTGGAAAGGGAGACGGAACGAAACACCCTTTTAGCGGAACATCGTGCCTGGTTAAAGGAAATCAAGCGGGAACGCCCGCTTCCCAAAACACATTACCGTGTGGCGGTATACATCCGCTACTTCAACCAGACCCGCTATGAGGACTATCTCTCAGCTCATAAAAAGCAATTTCTTGATACACTGGCTCTCTGCCCAAACTGGAAGTTTGTCGGTTTCTATGTGGACGAGGGCAGCACTGCGCCCAATATGGAGAACGCTCCGGAGTGGTCAAGGCTCCTTCAAGACTGCTACGAGGAAAAGGTCAATCTGATCATTACCCAGAAAGCAAGCAATATCTCGAAGAAGCTCTCCGAGCTCTCTTTCTGTACGCGCCTCTTGGCAGCACTCCCAAAGCCAGTGGGCGTTTACTTCGTTTCGGAGGATATTTATACGCTGGCTTCCTATTACCAGGAGGATCTACACGACCCCTACTTTTTGCCAGATCCCGGTTGGAAGATACTCCCTGATGACGAACCCCGGAGGGAAATGCTGCATGATTGACAAGTCCACACGCAAACAGCTTGCGGAACGGAAAGAACGGGTCCGCCGGCGTATCAACACAAAAGTTGACCCGGAGAACTATGAATTCATTCCGGCTAAAAAGCCCATCGACTATTACGATAATGATATAAGGCAGCGGGTCGCCGTGTATGCCCGTGTCTCCACAGACAATGTCCAGCAGACTTCCTCCTATGAGCTGCAAAAGAAATACTATGAAGATTTTGTTGTGCATCATCCCAACTGGACATTGGTCAAAATCTATGCGGATGAGGGGATTAGCGGAACTTCTCTGGCTCATCGGGACGAGTTCAACAGCATGATCGCCGATTGCCGCAGCGGGAAAATCGATATGATCATTACCAAAAGCGTGTCTCGCTTTGCCCGAAATGTGGTGGACTGTATCAGCATGGTGCGAATGCTTG
This sequence comes from Intestinimonas sp. HCP28S3_D6, assembly GCF_052065695.1. Classification (NCBI taxonomy): domain Bacteria; kingdom Bacillati; phylum Bacillota; class Clostridia; order Eubacteriales; genus Intestinimonas; species Intestinimonas sp. HCP28S3_D6. The sequence goes on along the minus strand of NZ_JBQHTM010000058.1, from coordinate 12,034 downwards.
CGGAGCTGCCCAGTCCCGTCGGAGTGTTCTTCGAGAGCGAATGTATCTTCTCCCTCAAAGACGATTCCCAGATGGCGCTTTCGTTTCAGGCCACCATGGCTCAGGAGGAGTCTCACATCCGCAGCCGGAGCATGGAAACCTCCTTGCGGATGCGGCTGGACGGAGGTCTGCCATTGACGCCCAAACTGCTTGGGTATTCTCACGACGCAGATGGAAACCTGGTCGTCAACCCGGATGAAGCCCCCACGGTAAAACTCATCTTCTATATGTATCTGTATGGATATTCCACCTCCGACATTGCGGCGGCGCTCACCGAGCTGGGCCGAAAGACTTATCTGGGGAATGTCAAGTGGACATCCAACTCCATTGTCCAGGTCCTTCGCAATGAGCGGCATTGCGGGGATGTACTGACCCGGAAGACCTTCACCCCCAACTATCTGAACCACAAGGCCAGAAAGAATCGGGGGGACAGACCCCAGAGCCTTTACCGGAACCACCACGAGGGCATTGTTTCCAGAGATGATTTCATTGCGGTTCAGCATCTTCTGAACAACTCCAAGTATGGCAACCGCTCCATCCTCCCGGAGCTGCGGGTGATCGACAGCGGCCTGCTCAGAGGGTTCGTGACCATCAATCCCCGCTGGGCTGGATTTAAGCCGGCGGATTATTACCAAGCGTCCGCCAGTATCCATCCGCCCGATGAGCAGCAGGCGGATGCATCCCTGCCCTCGAGCATCACATTGGTTCCGGGAGATTTTGATATGAGAGGCTTTGAAATCGCCCGCAGTGAATTCTTTGATAATTATCACCGTCCCTATGTACTGTTTCAAGATAAGAGAATCAAGTTCAGCACCACATGTGTTCGGTCTTTTGGGAAAGACAACCATGTGGAGCTGCTGGTCAACCCTGTGGAGATGAAGTTCGCCGTCCGTACAGCGGCGAAAAGCAGCCGCAACGCAGTCGTGTTTTCCAAGCTGTCAGACGGAAAGTATCAGCCCAGGGATATCGCCGGTGCGGCCTATGTAGAAACGCTTTTTCAGTTATTCGGCTGGAGTCCGGATTTAAAATACCGGATCGCCGGAGCGCTGTTTCAAACTGAAACTGAATCTGCGTATATTTTTGATGTCAATGATGCGGAAGCGTTTATTAAATCGTACCTGCTTTCCGGTTCAAAAAGCACGGAACAGGCAAAGGAGCCTGTACAGCCCCTTTCTGTCTCCGGCAAACGGGTGCGGGCAGTCCCGGAGGAGTGGATCGGCTCTTTTGGCAAGCAATATTACCTCCACCAACAGTCTTTCCCGCCCGTCTGCGATCAGAGTGAGGAAGACTGGAAAATCCGCATGGAGGGCCAGTTGTATGAAACCGGGCAGAAACTCCGCGTGACAGGATTTGACGTGCTGCGTGACTATATCTGTCAGGAACTCGGTCAGTACGGGAAGGAGGAATCCTAAATGTTCGAAGAAAGTCGGGAAAATACCGGCGGTGTAATCGCCGGAATGCTTCGTTCCCTGGAGGACGGGCATTTGGATATTGTTCCGTCTGCTGAATTAAAAAAAGCGGAACTGGCAGCTTCTCCCGCAAACAGCAGTAGTGATGAGGTCCTGGAGATGGCCGGTGACTTTAACTACGATGGCTACCAAGTGGTACGCCGTGAGTTCTTCGCCCATATTAATGAGCCGTCTGTAACTTTCAACAATTACAAATTTTATGTAAATACCGCCTGCCTGAACCGCTTCCCACAAGTTGATTATGTGCAGGTATTGGTCAATCAGGAGAGCAGGATCTTGGCGATCCGTCCCTGTCGGGCGGAAGATCGGGATGCCTGCGCCTGGTGCACCAACGGCTCCGGCAGACGTAAACCGAAACAGATTACCTGCAAGATTTTTTTCGCCAAAGTGTTTTCACTGATGGACTGGAATCTGGACTATCGATATAAACTCCTCGGGCGGATAATCCATGCCAAGGATGAGTGGCTCATCGCATTTGATCTCACAGCGACCGAAGTGTATCAGCGGGTGCAAAAAGACGGCCAGAAGCCCAAGTCTTCTCGAACTCCCGTGTTTCCGGAGGGCTGGAAGACGCAGTTTGGACTCCCGTTCCGGGAACACCAGAAATCTATGCAGGTAGACATTTTTGAAGGATATGCTGTATATGGGTTGCGCGATAACATAGCTCCTGCTGCATCAGAGCAGTCAGACGAGGCTGCCTCTGATACTGGTAGTAAGTCCGTTTTGGGAGGACAAGGACATGAATCATGAAAATCAATTGCAGGCTTACTTAACGCTGGACCCTGCGCGAAACCGGATTCGAATCCACAGGCAAACGATTCGGCTCTTGAAGAATCCTGCGTATGTGCAATTCCTGGTAAACCCTGAAGAACTGTATATCGCCGTTCTCGGATCGGACAAACCTATTTCAGGCGGGACCGCAAACAAGGTTCGGATGTCAAGCACATCCCAGCAATCTATAGAATTCTATAGTACGATCCTTATCAAAAACTTTTCCGAACTGCTGGGTGGCTTTGACCTGAGATTTAATTACCAGCTGACCGGTGAGATCGATCAAGTCAACCGGGTCGCATATTTTTCCCTCAAAACCGTCAAACAGCTGGAACGCAGGAGGCTACATGACAGAGAAAGCATTTAGGCAGCTTAACATCGATCCGGAATTCAAAAACTTGATTCGTCCACTTCGCCGGGAGGAATACCGGCAGCTGGAGCTGAATCTGGTCATGGAAGGATGCCGGGAAGATATCATCGCATGGAATGATACCATCGTCGACGGTCATAATCGCTATGAAATATGCAATAAAATGCGCATTCCTTATGGAGTCAAGGAGCTGGATTTTCCAAGCAGAGATGCTGCCATCGCCTGGATCTGTGCGAACCAACTCGGACGCCGCAACATCTCAGAAGAAACCAGGAAATATCTGATTGGGAAACAATATGAAGCGGAAAAGAAAGTACAGCGAAATAGGAATGGCTATAATCAGTACCGTCCGAACCCCAACATTGCTGTGGGGAGAGGCCGCCCAATAGATGAAGAGAGCGGCCGGCGAACAGCAGCCCGGCTGGGAAGGAAGTATCATGTGTCCGGCGCAACCGTACAGAAATATGCGAAATACAGTGCAGCATTAGATACCATTGAACAAAATGCTCCTGAGCTTGTTCCGCACATTCTTTCCGGGGCATATAAGATTTCTTTCGAAAATATCGTTGCTCTATCAGAAATGGAACCCGAAGAATTGAAAGCACTTAGTAAAAAAAACGGAAAAAATCCCTATGCTTTCGCTCGTTACAGTGAATCGAGACGATGCCTTTATTCCGATGCTTCTGCCAAGCCCGGCACAGCGGCGGCAGAGCAGCCGGCAATCAAGACGATGCCCGCCTATGACCCGGATGCGGAAGTTGCTGGACTTACTCTTACGATCCCCTCCTGGATGAGCTCCATCGACCGGACAAAGTCCATGGCACATTTGGAAGCGATCTCACCTGCTGCCAGACAAAACCTCTTGGCGGCGTTGACTGAATTAGAAGGAAAAATCCAGGAAATGCTCAATGCAATTGAGGGGGAATCCTAATGGAAGATTATAGTATGTTTGTTCCCAATGTTCACTTCGAACAGATTCCCATCAAGAACCTCGTATCCAATCAGGAGTACCAGAGGAATATTTCCGAACAGCATGTGCTGAATGCTGCGGCACACTTTGATCTGTATCAGATCAACCCTGTGAAGGTGAGCCGTCGAAATGGGGTCAACTATGTCTTCAATGGCCAGCACACGGTGGAGATCGTCGCCCTGGCCTCTGGCTCTCGTGAAACTCCGGTCTGGTGCATGATATACGATGATCTGAACTACGAGCACGAGGCAGATATCTTCGCCAACCAGATGAAGTTTGTCAAACCGCTCCGTCCCTATGAAGTGTTTATGGCAAATGTGGAAGCCGGGAATCAGGAGCAGCTTATGATCAAAGATCTGGTAGAGTCTTATTCTCTTTCCATTGGCCAGGTCAGAAACTATGGCGTTGTCTGTGCTGTCTCTACGCTTGAAAATATATATGAGCGGTTCGGTTACCACGTACTTGATCGAACACTCAGACTCTGCGTAGGCACATGGGAGGGCGATATGAATTCGCTTTCCGCCAATATGCTCAACGGAATCGCCAGATTGGTATACACCTTTGGCGACACATTGAAAGATGAAACCTTCAAGGAAAAAGTGGGGGAAATGTCGGTCAAGCTGCTTTCGAGGACAGCCAAGGAACGACGCCCCGGTTCTATGGGCTATGCCGAGGCGATGCTTCTGGCCTATAACCGCAAATGCAAATATCCGCTTAAATGGACCAAGCTCTACGAGAAGAATGTGGGGAACAATGAAGGACTGGACATTGATACGGATATGGACGAGGATGAGGGCGAGGACTCTTTTGAGGGAGTCGCCAAAGAATAAGCAAACGGACGGTTCCACCAGGAATCGTCCGTTTGTGATCTTATCATGGAAGGGAAAAGGCAGGGCGCATATACTCTATCGCTCCTCGGCTGAGACCATACTGCCCGGCCAACTGTTCCCAGTGTCCGGATACTGTTTTGCAGACCTCCTCTGCAGCCTGTTCCGCTTCCTGAGGGGCCAGGCCGAAATAATCGGCTACTTCCAGAGCCAGTTCCAAGTCAATGGTGTTATCATACTCACTCACATTGAGGGAAAGCCGGTCCCCCGAGGGGACTGGGTTCACATCATAGAGAGGGGCCAGCCGCCAGCCGGTGGGTGTCAGAAGGAAACCATGGTTGCGCAGGTGGTCGTCAGTATTGGATACCGCCATGCTGAACACGATCCGCTTCCACAGCTCGGCCAGATCCTGCCGGGGTGATGCCCCGTTGGCCCGGATGAACGCCGCCAGATCCAGATAGCTGCTTCCGTCCGCTGCCGAGGCTCCATCGGTCTTGCCCAGCAGGGTCATGGCGGAGGCGAAGTGGATGCGACGGCTGCCGTTTCGGTCAAATCGCTTGACGAGAAAGGTACTGCCGGTCTTGGAGAACGTCTCCAATTTGGATTCCGGAACATCCAGTCCGCAGAGCCGTGCCAGGTCATGGACGACCTTCTCCCACGCGCCGCTGTTATATTCATCATGCTTGGAAGGGAACTTGGCAATCCACAAGGCGCCATCTGTGGCCTGCACCGTAGCTTTGGGTCTTGCGCCTCCCAAGGAGGAGCCGGGGGCCAGAAGCTCACGCAGCCATTTTTCATTCAGGCCGCTCTCATCATTCTCGAAAGCGATAGAGGCGTTTTCCAGCGTCCGAAGGTTTACCCATGGAGGCGTCGCAAACGCTTTATCGTTCGAAAGAAATTCGCCCCCTTCTTCCAAGCTGAACCGCAGCGCACCCATACGGGATTCATCGTAGACCCCCAACAGGAAGTCGCTCTCGGTGAGCTTACGGGGCTTGCGGTCCTCTTTGCGAGCGTCGATGGCCTCCTTGCGCTTCATCAGCAGACGCCCCCAGCGATCCGGACAGGAGTCGGAAAACAGGCCAAAGAGCTGCTTGTTCAGCGGCACATACTGCCGCCCGCGGTAGAGAGCCAGATCCGGGTCCAGAGAGAAGGAACTCTCGGCGGATGACAGCCAGGCCGGATCATACTCAAAGGAAAAGGTCTCCTGTCCGCGGACGAAGCCGCAGCGCAGCCGCCCCAGCAGAGTGGGTGCCTCTCCACGCCAATTTTCATATACATAGATGGTCTTTTCGTCCTGCGCCATGGGCTACTCTCCTTTCTTGGGCGCCCGCCGTCTGGTGGGCAGCGCCAGATCTTGCAGCTTCCTGCCGAATTCATCATCTTTTGCAATAAGCAGCAGGTCGCTGTCCATATTGTTTAATGCGTGCAGCACAGCGGCATAGGAGCCGATGGATACCGTAGGGGTGCCTTTCTCAATGGATATAAGAGTGGCTCGGCTGATCCCGGCACGCTCTGCTACCAATTCCAGGCTCAACTTCCTGCGCAGGCGGGCCAGGCGGATCTGCTCACCCATCTGTGCCAGGATCTCCCGTGTTTGCGGCATGATGACCGCAGCTTTTTTTGCCATGCACAATCGCCTCCTAACATAAATTATATTATATTATTTCAGCGATTATGTCAATTATATTTGAAGTTATCAATTTTCTTTTTCCAGGCGTTCTTCGATAAGGTACCCTCCTCCGAAGATAATGTCCAGTCTCCCGTCGGGATACACCTTCACACACTCAATCATTTGGTGGACGATGGTATCGTCGTACTCCATCTTTTTGGATGCTCGGTCGGCGATGATCTGCTGTAGTTGAAGGATTCGGCTGTCATTCACCTGATCGGAAGCAAGTGCTTCTTCGAGTTTCTGAATCCGTCCTTGCAGGAGTTCAATGGTATCGGAAAGTTCTTTGAATTCAGCTTCGTGACTCTCGATACCCTCTCCGCTTTCCACGCTCTCATTGATAAGAGATACCATTTTCCGATTCAGCCCATCTATTTTTCGCCGGAGCAGGTCGATCTCATCTGTGCCTCCGGTTAGACCGATTGCTTCACCAATGGTTGCCCGCATGAGTGCCATATAAGTGGACTCGTCTTCCTCGTTGAATCGGTTGATTGCCCGAACAATAGCGGCGTGGAGGGCGGTCTCATCTACCGTGAGCGAGGTTTTGCAGTAGCGCTTTCCATAGTCTAAGCGGCTGATGCAGCGCCAGACAACTCGCTTTTTTCCTCGGGATGTCCAGGTCACGCGCTTATATCGACTTCCGCATTCGGCGCAGATCATCACATTGGATAGTGCGTACCGGGAGTATTTTCCGGTGGCTGTGGTAGCCGTTTTGGTGGAATTTGGCTCCCGGCTCATCCGCCTGGCGAGTTCTTCCTGCGTTTTGTGAAAGAGCTCTCGGCTGATGATACCAACATGGCTATTCTGTACATAGTACATGGGTGCCTCACCGGTGTTTTTGCGGCGAACCTTGCCAATACAGTCAATTGTGACCGTCTTTTGAAGGATTCTGTCCCCGCAGTATCGTTCATTCCGGAGAATACCCTTAATCATGCTCGCAGAGAAGGAGAATCGTTTTCCTGGTATCTGGAGATTTTCTTCTCTGAGTTTGGTTGAGATCCGGTTGATGGTTTCACCTGACAGGTACATATTAAAGATCCTCTCCACGAGGGATGCCTCCTCCGGGACGATCTCCGGTTCTCCGTCTGCACCCTTGCGGTATCCCAGAAGGCACTTATAGTTGAATATGGGCTTGCCCTCCTGAAATCGCTTACGAAAAGTCCAGGTGACATTCTTGCTGATGCTTTCGGATTCAGACTGTGCGAACCCTGCGTAGATGACCAGATAGAGTTCGCTGTCGATTTGCAGTGTGTCTATATTTTGCTCCTCGAAGTAGATGCCAATCCCTCTTGCCCTGAGCATTCGGACATGGTCCAGGCAGTCCACTGTATTACGGGCGAAGCGGGAAACGGATTTCGTGATGATATAGTCGATTTTCCCAGACAAGCAGTCGTTGATCATCTTCTGGAACTGGGGGCGCTTATCTGCACGTGTCCCGGAGATGCCCTCATCTGCGTAGAGTCCGGCGAACTCCCATTCGGGCTTAGCGGCAATCATCTCGGTATATACCTTTTTCTGGTTGGTATAGGATGTGAGCTGCTCCTCGCTGTCGGTGGATACCCGGCAGTAGGCAGCAACCCGCCGCTGATGATACTGCTCCCTGTTGACGATCAGAGAGCGTTTTGGCTCAATAACCGATATTGTTTTCTTGGGTATCTTGGTTACATTCATTTTCTTCATCTCCGATCTCGACATCGGTTTTGGTATGTAGAATCACCTTTCCTCCGCTGCCAAGCGTCAGGTAGGCGGCGATGTCACTAAAGTAGGCCGGGCTGAATTCCTCCTGGGGAGTCATCAGACTTACCCGCTTTCGGGCGATGGATGCGGCGATCTGCAGATGGGTATCGCTCTCAGCATAGAGCCGCTCTGCCATTTCAATTGTTTTGACGATAATCAGTGCATCGCTGGGGTCATCCCGCTCCAGCTCGGCATCAATTTCCCGGTTGATTCGCTGGGCTTCCGCCGACAGCTCTTTTCGCTTTTTGGGGCGGGGGATGAGCAGATAGCTATTGGCGATGATGCGGTTCATCAGGATTGTCACCTTTTCCAACAGGTGTGTATCGGAGATCCGGATGCGCTGACCGCAATCAGGATTGGTGCAATCCCAACTCTCCCGAATCCGGTGCTTGCTGCTCACCCTTCGCCGCATAGGGGCGCCGCACTCCGCACATCGGACCAGATCCCGAAGCAGGTCGATCCCCTCCAGATTTTTCTCGAAGGTGTTCCGCTGGCGGGCTGTTTTCACGGCAGCCGCCTCCTCATACTGTTCTTCCTCAATGATCGGGTCATATTCCCCATCGCCAATGTATTTGGCGTTTCCGATGATTCGTGCGATACGAGCTTTATCCCACACATCCGTTCTCTCACTGTAGGGGATCTTCCTCTCAGTCAGCAGCTCGGCAATACTTTGGAGGGATGCGCCGTTGATGTAGGCGCTGAATATCTCGCGGATGACCGCAGCTTCATCCTGTGCGATGACTGTCCTTCCATTTCTCATGGTGTAACCGTATGGGATATAGCGTATCTTCTTCATGGCGAGGTTCCTCTCTGTCAGAGCATTTCTGTGAATCTCAGCCCGCCGATGAGGGTGACTGTCATTTCATCCCGGCGGCTGATACTGATGGTCTGAACGATCTCAGTAAACAGCTTCTCATCGAAGCGGTCCAGTGGTTCCTCGAGCTCTTCCAGCAGCTTTTTCAGCCGCGTCAGTTCCTCTATCATTTGGGTAATGCCCGAGGAGAATTCACATTGGCGCTCCCGCTTCAGCCGGCGCAGTTGGTCGTTGATCTCCTGCACCTGGGCCTTGTGGACCTCGTCCTTGAGGTATCCCTTTACATGGAGCTGCTCCACCATCACCAACTTGGCGTTCAGATCTGCAATGCTCCTGCTGATCTCCCTTGCGGCCGTGTTTTTCTGCTTTAGCTTCAGCTCGGCGGATTCCAGGCGGAGCAGAGTCTGACCCAGGATGTCGTATTCAGAGAACCGAAGCTTATTGACCATGGCGACGAAGGCATCGTAGATTCTCTCCTCGCTGTAGTAGTTTGAGCTGCACTGGGTACGATCCTGAATGTGTTTGGAGCATCCCCACTTTACTGCCCCGGAAATCTGCCTCCTGCGAAAATACGAGCCGCACTCAGAACACTGAATGCGGCTCGTAAGAGGGTAGATATTTTGCGTTGTAGATTTTCCAAAGACATCCTGACGCTTTTTCAAGAGGAGCTGGACCTTGTCAAAGGTATCTCGGTCAATAAGAGGAGCGTGGGTCATGGAGGCGTAGAACATATCCTCCTGGCCTCGATTTCGGAACTGTTTGAAGGGGACTGTGGTGTCGCGGTAGGTTTTCTGATATTTGCAATCGCCGCAATACCGCTCATTTCCAAGAATGTATGCCACCTTGGTGGAGCGCCAGGTGGATTTCCCGGTTTTGGTTTTGATGCCGCGGCTGTTGAGATCCCGGGCGATCTCCGATGTAGACTGGCCGCTCAGGTAGTTTTCGAACATCATGCGGACGATGGCTGCCTCCGGTTCATAGACCACCAGCGCCTTATCCACCAGCCGGAAGCCGTAAGGAGCGTTGCTGTCCACATATTCCCCAGACTGCATCCGCTTCACGATGGAAAGCCGCTGGTTCTGGGAAATTGCCTTAGACTCCTCCTGTGCGATGGCAGAGAAGGTATTGAGCAGCATCTCATCTCCGAGGGCCAGAGTGTAGATTCCCTCTTTCTCAAACTGCACCCCCACGCCGAGCAATTTCAGCTTCCGGACATATTCTAGAGACTCCTTGGCGTTTCGGGCGAAGCGGGAGACGGATTTGGTGACGATCAGGTCGATTTGGTGCTGTTCGCACATCTTGATCATTCGCTGGAATTCGGTGCGGTTCTGTGCGTTCATGCCAGAGAGCCCTTCGTCAGCGAATATCTCCACCAGTTCCCACTCCTTTTTCCTCTGAATGAGGCTGGTATAGACCCGGATCTGGTTGGCGTAGGAGTTCTGCTGATCAGCCGAATTGGAAGATACCCGGCAATAGGCGGCGACTCGAATTTTGCGGATTTCCTGCCTGGTGATGGGCGAGATGAGTTTGACCTGCGGCATCAGCAGAATCCCCTTTCTGGCTGAATTTTGGATTGTACTACATTTTGGTACAATCCACTTTTCCGGCTCAAGCAACATTATATTCAACGACAAGACAAAGTCTATTGAAAGAACCGTTGAAATGTCAAAATCTACATAGTCAACATGACACGATGCCTTGTTTGCATCATTTTGGGCGGTTTGACTCTAACCTCTTAATCTGCAATGACGAGATCGGAGCCGGTGAGTTTCTGGTAGTAGCGCTTTGCTCGCTCGTACTCGGCCAGAGTAATCACGCCACCTTCTCGCATCGACTTCAGCACGGCTACGATAAACAGATAATTGGCACTCTTGGTCTGCGACATAGTGATCATGGTACGATCCCTCCCAATGATGAATATGAATTGATACCACAAAAATAGGGGTCACCCGCTTTGGTTGTGGAAGCCTCGGCTTTCCTACTACATGATGGGCGACCCCCATTGCTTCTGATATCAAGACATTTGAATGTCTTTTTGTTGCCTGTATTCGACACTACTTCCCCAGGCAGGGCGGTCAGCTAAACTGCGGTGGGCACCGCACTCCGGGAATCAAACCCCTCCGAGGATCTCTCCGAGCTGCCCCCATTGCTTGAGGCTGTGGCTGGGCAGGGGTACCATTGTGGGCAGATGAGGTCGTGGCGAGACAGGCTGCCATACCTGCTTTTGGATCAGAGGACCCGCTGGGCACCTTGTAGGCCGTCATTGATAGAAGAGAAAGAGACTTACATCCGCTTTTCTTCTACAGGTGGTCATCGCGCTCTGTCCGCATCGCTCGCTCATTGCTGATGTTATTTAGCTGCCGGATATTCAGTTGAAAAGGTTCAATGAAGGTGTCTTTATAACCCCTTCACTTTTCAACGGACATTGTTTAAGAAAACCACAACCATTAGCCAAAAATATTTTTGGCTTTTTTTTGAATGAGGCGAATTGCATTCTGGACACTCTGATAGCTAACACCCATTTGGTCTGCATAGGCTTTGTAGCTGATCCCATTTAAGATACAGGCTTTATAAATACCATATTGGGTAGGAGTAAGACTCTCTCGCAGAATTCTCTCCAGCATTTTTGTGGTTATTTCTTCTGTATAGTCTCTGGTGTCGGCTAACCAGGTGGAGTCTGCCATATTTTCGGGAAGCAAGTTCAGAGAGAGAACTGTTGGAACAGTTTTCCCTTCTTTGGATGGATCCTGCTCCGAAGATAAGATACGCCGGAGTCGCTTCTCCTCTGAACGCAGAACCTGCATGACAGAGCGTTCTACCTCCGTTATCTCACCGGTAGCCTTGATCCGGACCATGCATTTTCCTTCCTCTGTGGTCCACAGGTCGTAATCGAATTCAACAGGGGTTTTGGGAATACTCATTGTCTTGTCCTTTCCGCTGGCACGAAGCCGCGGGAAGGTAAGACAATAAAAGAGCCGCATGACGGTGGTCATTCTGTCCGTGCCGATAAACAGAGTCTTTCGACTCAGTCCATGCGGCATTAGGATGACTTCACCTATCAGGCGGCTCCACAGCTCAGCTATGTGATTCAGTTTTTATTTAGTTCTCCTTCTGACGAAGGCAAAACGCAATTTTTCTCATGCTCAAAACGTCGAAGACGGTTACTTTTCCGCACTTTTTGCACTTCGTTTCGACATGACCTCTTGCGTCCTCATATACGACGATAGAGTTGTGTTGGCAGTACGGGCATTTAATATATCTAGGGAACCTCTGAATAAAAGCCTTTATCCTGTTTCTACTCAATGTATTAGCCGCCATTTGCGCTTGGTTAAGGTGATTTCAGTGCAAAATAGCCATTATTTATCTGC